>NZ_JBEOUR010000032.1:0-36890 GCF_040302605.1 Microbacterium sp. NPDC097977 | reverse complement strand
GGGGGCGTGGTGCCACGCACCTCGCCGGAGCAGAGCGAATCGGTGAGCCCATCCCCCCACAGGAGCGAACCCATGACGATCAGCGATGTCACACCCGGCACGGCCTCTCCGACGGTGCGCGAGATCGCGCGACAGCTGGCATCCTCTCTGAATCGCCGCGTCGTCATACCCGAGTCCGAGCAGACGCCGTCTGCGGGTGCACGGCCGGCAGCGGTGCTCTCGATCCCCGTGGTCGATGACGATGTCACGGTGGCGTTCATCGAGATCGACCTGGGTGACGGATCCTCCCTCACCGCGAGCGAGTTCGAAGCCGTCGACGCGGCATCGACCCTCGTGCGGATCGCTCGACGCCAGGGCTCCGGGTCTTCGCGAGAGGATCGCGAGTCCGTCATGACCCAGCTGCTGGACGCTGAGGAATCGGTGCGTCGAGAGGCCTACGCCCGTGCGCTCCGCCAGAGATGGGTGCACCGCGACGGGGGAACCGTCGTGCGTGCGGTGCTGATCGATGCCGCCGTCACCGAGGTCGAACGCCTCGCGTTCGGTCGTCATCTCGCCCATCTGCGTCCGGTCCCCGCGCACTTCATCGCTCTCGAGGCCGGGATGGTCTTCCTCGTCGGACAGCCCTCCGATGAGGACCTCACCGACGAGCTCCTGCGAGAGGCGACCAGACGCGGGTTGCGCATTCTCGGAATCGGCTCGGCCTCGCCGGCGACCGGCGACGGGGACCTGCGCAGCGCGGCGGACGAGGCGGCGATTGCGGCGTCCCTCGCGGCGGCACTCCCCCAGTTCCACCCGTCCGTCGACGCGAGCGAGCTGGGTGGCTGGCGACTGCTCGCCACGGCATCCGCCGACCCCGGCGCCCTCCGGATCATCTCGCCGGCCGCACACTTCCTCTACTCCCAGACCGACGACAGTCAGCGCCTGACGGTCGAGACGTATCTCGACGTCGGCACCAACGTGGTCGCCGCGTGCCAGATCCTCTTCCTCCATCGCACGACCCTCTACTACCGGCTCGAGAGAATGCCTCCGATCGTGAAGGACGCGCTCGACGACGGCGTGAGACGCAGCACCCTGCACCTGGCGCTGAAGCTCATCCGTCTCTGGGAGTCGACAGGCCGCTTGTGACGCCGGTCCCGGATCCGTCGATCACGCCGACGTCGAGGCCGGCCCGGATGACCCCTGCGTACCGATCAGCGACACCTCCCGGCGCACTCTCGCGAAGATGAACGCCTCGCTGCTCCCCGGGCCCAGGAGGCGCAGCGCTTCATCCGCTTCGGCGATCGCCGCCTCGCCCTCGCCCGCACTGATGAGTGCCCGGATGTGTCGGCGCATCATCAGCAGAACACGCGTGTCGTCTTTCAGCTCGCGAGCGATGGCGATGCCCAGCTCGCCTATCCGCATCGCATCCTGCAGTCGTCCGACCGCGACGTAGGCATCGACCAGGTCGAGACATGCCGCGTACTGGGTGACGATGCTCGTGAGACTGTCGGTGGTCTCGGCGGAACGCACACGGGCGAGAGTGTCCTCTGTGGCCGCGATGGCCTCGAGGTACTCCCCACGCTTGCCCTTGACCATCGACGACAGCACCTGGGCGTTCTCCAGACCCGTCGTCTCGTGCGCCTCGCTGAACGCCTCGATGGCCGCGAGAGCCGCCGCATCGGCATCGACCAGACGATCCAGGGCCATGCTCGCCCAGCCGATGTAGTACTGCGCCCAGCCCTCCTGCGCGGAGTCGCCGGCTCGCAGGGACGCAGCCAGCGCCGCACGCGCAGTGATCACCGCCGTCTCCCGGTCCCCGACCTCGACGATCTCCGCCCACGCGACATATCCGAGCAGCGCGGCCTCTTTTCCGGGATCCCCGAGGCGATGCGCCGCGCTCGCCGCGAGCGAGTAGAACCGGTGCCAGTTGCCCCACGTCATCCAGATGTCCGAATACCAGTGCAGCGCATCGGCGACGTCGCAGACCGTCTCGTCGTGTCCGAGCTCCGCGGCCTCCGTGTACGCCGGCCACCAGTGCTCGGCCTCGGTGCGAATCCATTCCGCGGCGGCGTCGGCGTCGCTGAATCCGCGACCCGTGCGGGCGAGAGCCGTCGGCTCCCTGCCCGGTTCGTACCAGGCGCCCGCGCGCTCCAGACTTCCGAGCAACCACGACCGTATGTGGTCGCGGCGACGCGACACCTCGTCCGCGCCCACCGAGGTGTGCAGCTTGCTTCGCCCGAACAGTCGCATCAGGTCGTGCAGTCGGTAGCGATCTCCGCCGCGCGCCTCGAGCATGCCCAGATCGGTGAGGTCGTCGAGGCGCGCCTCGACCTCTGCGAGATCGGGGGAACGCACCGCCGCCGCGGCGAGGTGCGCACCGAACGTCCGTCCGTCGATCAGCGAGATCCAACGGAACAGCGCGGCCGTGCGCGGGTCGAGCTCGTCGTAGGAGAGCGAGATGGCTGCTTCCACCGCCAGATCGCCGGCGACGAGAAGGCGCAGTCGATCTTCCGATGTGCGCATCCGGCCGAGCAGGTCGGCGACCGTCCATGCGGGCCGACTGGCGATGCGATTGCCCACGACGCGCAGCGCGAGCGGGACATCGTCGCACAGACCCGCCACCTCGTCGAGAGCCTCGTCGTCCTCGACCGCCTGCGGGATCAGACGGTGCAGGAACGCGATGCTCTCCTCTCGCCGGAGCGGGCCGAGACGCACCCGTTGCACTCCTTCGAGACCGGCCAGGCTCCGGCGCGAGGTCACGACGACGACGTCGCCGGCGCAGATCGAGAGGATGGGGCGGATCTGCGCCTCGTTCGCGACGTTGTCGAGCAGCACCGAGACCGGAGAGTGATCGACGGCAGACCGCCACCGGGTCCGGGCCTCCGCGAGATCCGCGGGCGGTCTCTGCTCCGCCCCGGGGAGCTGACGCAGCAGGGCGGTCATCACCTGCAGCGGCGTGAGGGGCGAGGAGCTGAAGCCGTCGAGCCCCAGGAACACGACGGGGAGCCCGGTCGACGGCCGTCCGCGCTCGAGTATCTCGATCGCCACGGTCGTCTTGCCGATGCCGGGCGCTCCGCTGATGATCAGCGCGGGGCGCTGCGCACCGGGAGGAAGAGTCCCGCAGAGGATCGCCAGGGCCTCATCGATCTCGGCGTGGCGACCCGAGAAGTCGAACACGCGGTGCGGCGATATCGCCCCTGGCCCCTCTTCGGGCAGCGGGGCCCGGGGGCGGGCGCGGGCCGCTCGCAGGAACGCATGTCGATCCGCGGTGTCGAGACCGAGCCCGTCGGCCAGTGCGTCGACGGTGCGGCGCTGGGGAGACGCGCTCGCGCCCCGCTCGAGATCGCCGATCGTGCGCACGCTCACCCCGGACTGGGAGGCGAGCGCTTCGAGGGTCAGGTTGTGCCCCACTCGCAACGACCGCAGCAGCCGTCCGAAGGGTGAAGGTTCGATCACGACGTCCGCCTCTCGCTGGGTTCAGCTTGGCAGGTCTCGTCGGATCGGAGGTGGCTCGCCTGTCACACGGCGGTTTCAGAGCAGATCGACTCGGGGTCAGCCCTGTGCGCGCGGCGTCGCCTCGACGGCGGAGCGCCGCATGACCACCGCCGCCGAGACCGTCGCGACGAGGACGACCGAGATGAACACGAGGAGCACGGGCGTCTGGGCGGCGAAGGTGAGGATCACACCGATCGCGAGCACCGGCAGCGCGAGTCCGCAGTAGGCGATGAGGAAGATCAGCGCGAGGGTCTCGCCGCGACGCCCCGGTTCGGCGAGCGCCGAGGCGGTGGCCACCGACGATTTGAACAGCAGCCCCACGCCGACTCCCGCCACGATGCCGCCGCCGAGGAAGACCGCGAGCGAGGGGACCAGAGTCCCCGCGGCGACGGCGACGAGTCCCAGCGCGCAGCACAGGGCGGCGATGGTGAGCTGCGCCCTCCGCGGCAGGCGAGCGAGGGCCACCTGGCCCGCGGCAGCTGCGGCGAACACCGAGCATGCCGTCAGGCCGGCGACGAGGTGATCGTGCTCGTCGAACGTGCTGACGAGAATGGTCGGCGCGAGCGAGGTGAAAAGCCCGAAGAGCGCGAAGCCCGCGAAAGCACCGAAGCCCGCGGCGACGAATGCCGTTCGTGAGCGCGGCGGTGCCGCGATGCGCTGGGGTCGATATCGCCGCGGCTCGTCAGGAGGCGTCACCGTCTCGGGCACGCAGGCGACGGCGATCGCCGCCGCGAGCAGCACGACGAGGAACACCGCGTGCGGCAGCACGAGCGGCGAGGGCAGGAACTCGGCGAACAGACCGCCGACCAGGGGCCCGAGCGCCAGGCCGCCGAGGTTCGCGGCGCCGGCGACGGATGCCGCGACGATCACCTGCTCGCCGGGCCTGGCGTGCGCGCGCAGCTCGCCCAGGTGTGCGGTGGCCGTGGCGGTGAGGATGCCCACACTCGCGCCGTTCACCAGCCGGGCGGCGAGGAGACCCGGCACCTCATGCCACAGCAGGAACAGCACGGCACTGAGCGCCGCGATGAGAATCGCGATGACCAGCATCCGCCGACGCCCCATCCAGTCGCTGACGTGACCGAGCAGGAAGAGGCTGAGTACGACGCCGACTGCGAACGCCGCGAAGATCATCGTGATGACCGAGACGGGGAATCCGTCAGCCTGCTGGTAGAGCGGGTACAGCGGTGTGGGCACGGTCGCGTATGCCATCACGAGCAGGAAGGCGGATGCGACCACCCAGAATCCCGCCCCGTGCGAGATGCGAGCGTTCGACATGTGCAGACGCTACCGCGGGAGCGCCCGGCGGCACCGGACAGATGTCGAACACCTCCGCGCTGCATCCTGGACAGATGTCGAGGCGTCGGCGTCGGCATGCGAGTTATCGTGGGCGCGCTCCCACGATGCAGACGTGGGGCGACCGACAGTCGTCCGGAACCGTTCGGGGCGGCGGAAACCTGGAGGCTGATCATGGCGTTCGTGACCACCGATGATGGCGCAGAGATCTACTACAAGGACTGGGGCAGCCCCGACGCACAGCCCATCATGTTCCACCACGGCTGGCCGCTGTCGTCGGACGACTGGGACACCCAGATGCTGTACTTCCTCGACGAGGGCTACCGCGTGGTGGCCAGCGACCGTCGGGGGCACGGGCGGTCGTCGCAGATCGGCACCGGTCACGACATGGACCATTACGCCAGCGACGCCTCGGCGGTGGTCGAGCACCTCGACCTCCACAACGCGATCCACATCGGGCACTCGACAGGCGGCGGGCAGGTCGCGCGGTATGTGGCGAAGTTCGGGCAGCCGCAGGGACGCGTCGCCAAGGCCGTTCTCGTCTCCTCGGTGCCCCCGCTGATGCTGCAGACGGACGGCAACCCCGACGGCCTTCCGCTGGCGGTGTTCGACGGCTTCCGGGACGCCCTGGCGGCCAACCGCGCCGAGTTCTTCCAGGCCGTGGCATCCGGTCCCTTCTACGGATTCAACCGTGAGGGCGTGGAGCTCTCCGAACCCGTCGTCGCCAACTGGTGGCGCCAGGGGATGACGGGCAGCGCGCTCGCGCACTACGCCGGCATCAAGGCCTTCTCCGAGACCGACCAGACCGACGATCTCACGGCCATCACCGTGCCCGTGCTCGTGCTCCAGGGCGACGACGACCAGATCGTCCCCTACAAGGACGCCGCGCTCAAGCAGCACGAGCTGCTCAGCGACTCGACCCTCAAGATCTACGAGGGATTCCCGCACGGGATGCTGACGACGCACGCGGATGTCATCAATCCCGACATCCTCGCCTTCATCCGGCAGTAACCGCGGCGCTGCCGCACGACGGCGCATCCGACGCTCGGCGTTCGGGTGCGCCGTCGTCTCGCGCTACGACGGCTGCTCGTCGAGGGTGCGGACGACGCGAGCCGGTGAGCCGACGGCGATGACCCCGCGGGGGATGTCCTTGGTGACGACGGAGCCGGCGCCGATGACGGAGTCGTCGCCGATGGTCACCCCGGGAAGGACGGTGACGTTGGCGCCCAGCCAGACGTTGCTGCCGATGACGACCGGTGAGGGGATGAGGTCGGCTCGTCGGCTGGGCTGCAGGCCGTGCTGAAGGGTCGCGATGACGGCGTTGTGGCCGATGAGGCTGTCGTCGCCGATCGAGATGCCGCCCTGGTCCTGGAATCGGCAGCCGGAGTTGATGAAGACGCGTCTGCCGAGCGTGATGTTCTTGCCGAAGTCGGCGGTGAACGGCGGGAAGAGCGTCACCGTCTCATCGATGTCCGCGCCGGTCAGCTCTGCGAGGAGCTCTCGGACACGGGCGGGCGGGTGATAGCCGCTGTTCAGCTCACCGGCGATGCGGAGGGCTTCCTGGCTGGTCTCATGCATGACCGCGTGTCCCGGGGAGTTGCCGGTGATGGTCTCCCCCGCGTTCAGGGCGACGAGGAGGTCGGTGAGAGTCATGGGGGTCTCCACGGTCGAGGGAACGGCGTGATCGGGTGCGGTCATTCGGGCGGCCTCACGGATGCGGGAGCCGTGGCCGACCAGCTCGCGAGCAGCTGGAGTCGTTCTGCCGAGGGCGATCCCGGCTCGGCGGTGTAGATGAGCAGGCTGAGGCCGTCATCGGCCGTGACGGTGAGCTCTTCGTACACGAGGGTGAGGTCGCCGACGATCGGGTGGCGGAAGCGCTTGGTGCCTGTCCCGTGCGTCCTCACGTCGTGTGCGGACCAGAGCCGGGAAAACGTGTCGCTTCGGGTGGTGAGCTCGCCGACGAGATCCTGGAGGACGCGGTCGTGCGGGTGTCGTCCGGCTTCGACGCGCATGATGCCGACGCACATCCGGGCGAACAGGTCCCAGTCGGGGTAGAAGTCGCGCGATGCGGGGTCGAGGAACTGGAAGCGCGCCAGATTTGGTGTCCTCCCGCCCGCGCCGATCACGGGTGTGTAGAACGCTGCGCCGAGCGAATTCGTGGCGACGAGGTTCTGGTGGCGGTCGCGGACGAACGCGGGTCCGCCGGTGATCGCGTCGAGGGTGTGCTGCAACGCCTGGCGGGCGGGCTGCTGCGCCGTGGCGCGCCGACGGGGGCGCCCCGACGTCGGGATGCCGTCGGCCGCGCGAGCGAGGTCGAACAGGTGCATCCGCTCGGTCTCATCGAGGAGCAGAGCCCGGGCGAGTGACTCGAGAACGGCGGACGATGCGCCGGCGATGTCCCCGCGTTCGAGCTTGGCGTAGTAGTCGACGCTCACGTCGGCGAGCATCGCGACTTCGGATCGGCGGAGACCTGCGACGCGTCGATTCGCCCCGGCGACCAACCCGACATCGGCGGGTGCGAGCCGCGCGCGTCGCGTCATGAGGAACTCACGCACCTCGGCTCTGTTGTCCATGCGATCCACCGTACGACGGTCCGAGCGCGTGAGGGATGCCCTGTCAGTACGCCTCTTGCCGGAGTGCCCTGCGCGCCCATGGACGAGGACCGGGCGGCGCGTGCCTCGGTAGGGTGGTCGCATGACTGCATGGAGCCGCTACCTGCTGGGAGTCGCCCTGGTTCTCGGGATCGCCGGACTGCTGTTCGCGGAACGACTTCCCGTGTGGTGGAGCCCTGCGTCAGTGGTCTTCATGGTGCTCGCAGCCGGCGTGTTCTCGGCGTGCACCATTCGTGACCACCGACGCACGCGCTCGTGCGAGTGAACGGGAGTGAGGATCGCGATCCCGAGACTCG
Source organism: Microbacterium sp. NPDC097977 (assembly GCF_040302605.1). Lineage (NCBI taxonomy): Bacteria > Bacillati > Actinomycetota > Actinomycetes > Micrococcales > Microbacteriaceae > Microbacterium > Microbacterium sp. NPDC097977. Next base: position 29,215 of record NZ_JBEOUR010000032.1, on the reverse strand, counting down.
GTCGCGGTGGCTGACGCCCCTGGTCTTCGGGCTCGCGGTGTTCCTGGGACTCTGGGTGACCGTCACGCCGGACGCTGCGAGTGGACGCGGGGCTCAGCTCGCATGGGGCGCGATCGCCGTCACCGGCCTCATGGTCGGATCGCGCCTGCCGGTCCTCGCGGTGGTCGTGACCGCAGCGGCGACCTCTTTCGCGTGGCTGGTCGGAGTGACTGCCGATCCGTTCGTGTTGACAGGATTCGCGGTGTTCAGGCTTGCCGAGATGCGTGGAGGACGCAGGTTTCCGTGGTGGATGTTCGGCGGTGCGTTCGTCGTGGTGGTCGCGTCCGCGATCCTCTCTGTCGAGGACACCGAAGATCGCGCTCGGGGGATGCTGCTGAGTGCGCTGGTGCTGTCCGTCGCGTGGGCGTTGGGCGCGCGGACACGAGAGGTCCGGCGCGAGGCCGCAGCGCGGTCACGGGCGGAGGAGCGACTCCGTCTGGCACGCGATGTGCACGACGTGCTGTCTCACTCCCTGGGTACGATCGGCGTGCATGCGGGTGTCGCGGCCCACGTCACCGCACTCGGCGCCGACGAACTGCGCGAAGCGCTCCGCGGTATCGAGAACGATGCGCGGACCTCACTGTCCGAGTTGAGCACCCTCCTGAGGCGCGAGCGGTCGGACCTCGAGGCGGATGCCGCGGTGTCGAGTCCCCTCTCCTCGGCGCTTGCGGGCATTGCTCGGACGGCTGAGAAGGCCGGTCTGTCCGTGCACCTCGACGTGGGAGATGACATCGATGCGCTCCCGGCCGATGTGCGGACGACACTGCTCCGGATCGTTCAGGAGGCGGTCACGAACGTCGTCCGCCATGCCTCGGCGTCCTCTGTGACTGTGGGGCTCCGCGTCTCCTCCGACGAGGTGACGATCGGCGTCGCGGATGACGGCCAGGGCGCACGGGGCGAGATCAGCCTCGGGAACGGCTTGACCGGTGTGCGCGAGAGAGCCGTGCTGCTGGGTGGCACGGCGGATTTCACCTCCTCGGCCTCCGGATTCACGGTGTCCGCGACGGTGCCGCTGCGAAGAGGCTCGGCGGGAGCCCGCGGATGACGCCGATCAGGGTGCTGATAGCCGATGATGAGCCGTCGATTCGTTCTTCGCTTCGGATGCTGATCGACAGCGACACCGACATGGAGGTCGTCGGCGAGTCCGCCGACGGTGAGGCCGCGGTCGAGATCGCGGCGCGCCTGCGGCCCGATGTCGTGCTGATGGACGTGCAGATGCCCCGGATGACGGGGCTGGAAGCCACCCGCATCATGGTCGCGGACGCAGGCGGGCCGCGGGTGATCGTGCTCACGATGTTCGACCTGGACGAGTACCTGTACGACGCCCTGCGTGCCGGCGCGTCGGGATTCCTGTTGAAGAACAGTCCTCCCGGCGAGGTGCTGCACGCGATCCGCGTCGCACATGAGGGCAACGCGCTGCTCGCCCCGGAAGTGACCAAGCGCGTGATCGGACGCTTCGCTCCTCTGCGCGAGGACCATCGCCTCGAGCACCTCACGGCGCGGGAACGCGAGACGCTGACGCTCATCGGGCGAGGCAGATCGAATGCGGAGATCGCGGCCGAACTGTTCGTCACCGTGACGACGGTGCGCACGTACGTGAGCCGCATCCTCACGAAGCTCCAGACCCGCGACCGCGCGGGGCTCGTCGTGATCGCCTACGAGAACGGCTTGGTGACTCCCGCATCCTGATGATGTCGCCGGCACCCCCACGCATCCGATTGTCGACTCCTGCAGACTGACATCCTCGCCCGGACGCGGTGGGCTGGAGGACATGATCGACATCAGCCATCTGGTCAAACGTCACGGCTCACACACTGCCGTCGACGACGTGAGCTTCACCGCCCTCCCGGGGCGGGTCACCGGGTTCCTCGGGCCCAACGGCGCAGGAAAGAGCTCGACGCTGCGCATCCTCCTCGGGCTGGATCGCGCGACCCGCGGCACGGCGCTGATCGGCGGGAGCGCCTATCGGTCGCTGGAGCGTCCGCTGTGGAGAGTCGGTGCGATGCTCGACGGCCCCGGTGCGCACAAGGGGCGCACCGCCAGGGCGCATCTGCGGTGGGTGGCGCAGTCGAATGCGATTCCCCCGCGGCGGGTGGACGAGGTGCTGGAGCTCACCGGCCTGAGTCATGCGGCGAAGACGCGGATCGGCAGGTTCTCGCTCGGCATGGGGCAACGTCTCGGCATCGCCGCCGCGCTTCTCGGTGACCCCGACGTGCTGGTGCTGGACGAGCCGACGAACGGGCTCGATCCCGACGGCATCCGGTGGATCAGACGCTTCTTGCGCTCGCTCGCCGACGACGGCAGGACGGTGCTCGTCTCCAGCCATCTGATGAGCGAGATGCAGGACACCGCCGACGACTTCGTGGTCATCGCACGAGGCCGAGTGCTCGCGGCGGGCACCGCCGCTGAGGTGACCGGCGTCCATGACACCGTGGAGGACGCGTTCTTCGCACTCACAGACGAGCACACGGAGCACCGTGCCGCAGGCGAGGAAGGGGCCTCGGCATGAGCGGTCTTCTGCGAAGCGCGCTCCCTCTCGCACGTTCGGAGTCCATGAAGCTCTTCTCAGCTCGCGCCACCGGCTCGCTCGCGGCCGTGTCGATTCTCGGCACGTGGCCGATGGCATGGACCAACGCCGCATCCGCCGTGGGCGTCGCCCCTGACGACCCGCGACTGTTCTCCTCCGAACCGGTCCCCCTCGAGTACCAGGGTTTCGAGATGGCCGGCATCGGATACGTCCTCGTCGTCGCCCTCGCCGCGGTGTGGGCCGGAAGCGAGTACGGCGGCGGCACACAGATCCGCACGACTCTGCTGTCCACCCCGCACAGACTGCGTGTGTTCCTGATGAAGGCGCTGCTGCTCGCGATCACGGTCGCGGTGATCGCGTTCCTCACGATGTGGGGCACGCTGGTGATCACGCACGCGGCGGGCGACACCGGCATCGATCCCTGGGCTTTGAATCCTGCGATCTGGGCGCACCTCGGCGGCGTCACGATCGCATGGACGCTCACCGCCCTGATCGCGTTCGCCATCGGCGTGCTCGGACGCACGGCCATCCTGCCGCTCATCCTCGTCGTGCCGCTCGTGATCGGCATCGGCGACTTCCTCGCCGGCTTATGGGGCGGCGCGAAGTATCTCCCGACTGCGGCGGGGGCGGCCCTCTTCTCCGATCCCGCCTCCGGCATCTATCTCGAACCGCTCGCCGGCGGCCTCATCCACACGGCATGGGCAGTGGTTCTGCTCACCGCGGCAGCGGTCGCCTTCGTCCGCCGAGACCTGTGAGGCATCGATGATCCGCTCCCTCCGCGCCGAGTGAACGAAGGCGCTCACCCTGCGCAGTGTTCAGGGAACCCTCGCCGCCGCGCTCCTCGTACCACCTGCTCTGGCTCTCGCCTCCGGTCTCGCGTTCGACGGCGCGACGGCCGCGGCGCGCTCGTTCCCCGTCGAGTCGCACGGATTCGAGACTGCCGGATTCGGGCAACCGCTGATCATCCTGCTGGCCGCGCTCATCGCCGGATCCGAGTACGCCGATGGACAGCTCCGAACCACCTTGGCCGCCACGCCCCGGCGGGGCCGTGTGATCGCCGCGAAGTTCACCGTGATCGCGACGACGGCAGTGCTCATCGGCATCCTCGCCACGAGCGCGGCTGTCCTCCTCGCACACGCGGCACTCGGTGAACAGTGGCTCTCGATCGGCGAGTTCTCCGCGGGAATGGGATGGAACGTGGTCGGCGTCGCCGTGAACTACACGCTGATCGGCGTGATCTCCGCAGCGATCACAGTCCTCGCCCGCACGCCCGTCGTGGCACTCGTCGTACTCGTGCCCGTGGTGCTCGGGCTCTCCCTCTCCCTGCTGGGAGTCCTCCCCTGGGTCAAGTTCCTCCCTGATCTCGCGGGAATCCAGCTCCTGACGGGCTATCCGGGAATCGGTCTCCTCGACCCGATACCCGGAGGACTCATCATGGCGACCTGGGCGCTGCTGCTTGCGGCCGCATCCTGGCTCGTCTTCCGCACCCGCGACACCGATGGGTGAGAACGGGTGTGACCGCAGAGTCCCGGTTCCATGCCCACCGGTGCTCTCGCCGGCGACTCTCGCGTCCGCGAGCGGCACCCGGGAGGTGAGTGGATTCAGGAGATCCCGGTGATTCTTCGGTGGGCCCTGCCGGGATCGAACCGACGACATCCACGGTGTAAACGGGTCCGCTACTCCCCTGCCCGCGTCATCACGGCTTTCTGGGGTTTCACAAATTCCTCGATCTGGCCCGCGTTTTACCCTGGGGGGACGCCGGGGGGACGCCGTTCAGTGCTTCTTCGCCAGTTCACCGGAAACGTACCGCGCCGCGACCGTCTCAACGTGTTGGAACAGGGTTACAACGTCTCTGAAGTAAGTGAAGGCATCAGCCACCTTGCCGTCAAGCTTCTCGAAATCACCTCCGGTGTCACTCCCGTGCTGGATGAGCGCTGACAGCGCCTTGCCGTCTTGCACAAGTTCGGTCGCAGCCTGAATCGCCGTGAGTAGTTCAGCGTCCCCGACGAGCAAGCGAAGCTGAGCGCCGGTCCTGGTTAGTGTCTCCATGTCGGTTCGCAGCTTGGTTCCAGTGTCCGTGTTCGTCCACTCCAACCAGAACGCCTGATTGTTGGCTTCCTTGTAGAAGATCGGCGCGAGTAGATCATTCGTCTTCGCCCATGCAATCCCAGCCGTAACGAAGTCTGTGATCGTCTGCCGAGCCTCCGTCCGGCGCGCTTCTCTCGCAGCATCCTCCACCTGTCGCCGCGCATGGCCGTTCGTCAGGCTGATGGTCACAAACGCTGTAGCAACGGTGACGACGCCGCCGACGATTGCGATGGCGACCGTATCCGAGATGAGCGGCTGAGCCGCAGCTTGCTTCGCAAGTTCGAGGAGCACAGTGCGAGTCTGGCATGTCACTTGAGCGGACGCGGGGACTGACCCACACATCTTCGATGTTCGAACGTGTTCGAATATGTCCCCGGCGTGTCGTGATCGATGTTCGGCGTTTCCTTGTAATCTCTGGTACAGGGCCACGCCCGGCCCGAAACGCCCTGGGGGCGGCGAAGGAGGTAGGGGATCACGAGAGCACAGTGCAAGAAATGTCATCGCGTTACTGGGGTAAGCGATAGCGGAGCACTAATGAATCACGAGAACAGCGCGGGGAAGCGATGTCCCGCCACAGGAGCGCGAGCGGTCAATCCGTTCCATGCGCCACCGATCAGCAGACCGAAGCAACGGACACGAAAACCGCTACCCGAGCCAGTTTCTGAATACTGGCTCACTCCGAAGCTGAGGCAGAAACGCCCTCAGCCGAAGAGGCAAGTTGCTCGAACTCCGGTCAGCGACACTCCACGATCGCCATGGTGGCAGCGAGCAGGGTTCGAGAGCGAGGAGGCTTGGCGGGCATCCTTGCCGCCGACGCCGAAGCTGGTAATCCCTCGCATCCGCATCGTCAGCGGTGGATTGCCTGGCCTAGGTCGTCGCCGCTAACAGACGGCAGAAAACCCCGCCCTCGATCTTCGGGAGGCGGGGTTTTTGGTACCCGCCTAGGCATACATAGACGTAGGTACGCAGAAAATCATGTACCTCTGAAGGCATGTCGACCTTGTGCGCGATATCTAACGTCATGACCCTTGACGAAGCTCTCGCCACCCTCCGGACTCTCAATCTCGATCGTGGTCGCCTGATCGAACTAACGCGCCAGGTCGCTACAGCCGATGACGACACAGAGCGTCGGCGCATCCTATATCGAGCACGAGCCGAGGAAGCCGCCGCGATCGACGAGCGCGCCGAGGTCATCCGGACCGCCTGGGCTGACCGCTCAGCCCGCGTCTCGGCGATCTCTAAGAGGGCCGCACAGCAGCCCCTGGACAGCCCTGAGAGGCCCGTGCGTCGCACAGTAGACCCGGTGGAGCCTCGACCGGTAACGGTCCGCCACATCGCCCCACAGCCACCGAAGAACCAGTGCCCTGAAGACCACGCGCACGGCGCATCGACAACTTGTTACTCGGGCCACCTCTGCCGTTGTGCCGACTGCCGTGCGGGTAATAGCGAACGCGCCGCCGCATATCGACGCGGAGAGCGTCCGCCGCGCCCCGAAGCTAAGCACGGCCTCTACCGATACAAGAAACTGAAGTGCCGGTGTGATGTATGTAAGGACGCAAAGCGCCAAGAGAACGCCGACAGGACGGCTCGTCGACAACGCGACAAGAAAGTACGTGAGGATTCCTGAAATTTTTTCTTTCCGAATCGACCACTGAGGCGTAGAAGAATCTAGGACCACTATGTGTGCAACAACTAACACTTACCAAGTAAAGAGCTATGAAGATGTTTGGGACATACTTCATGCCGGTGTAGAGCACGCCCATAAGCGAACGAACTTCACAACAAAAGACCTCACATGGGATGACTCGCTGACGTTGGGTCAGAACTACTCCAGAATCCTTTTCCAGAAATTGATCAAGGTGGGAATGCGCGAGCTTGGTCAGAGAACAGCACTCTTTCCGAACATGTCTCATCATAACGTCGAAACTCTCTGGTTCTTCCTAATGGATCGCTTCTTCGATCTACAGCGAGAGTCCTTTTCCGCGTGCGGAGTCACGGAGTATGGCTGTTCGGTGCCTGAGATGTTCTTTCAATGCCGACGTGCAGCAGAGACGGCGGTCGAGAACTTCGATGCCGACACGTACCGGCTGAGACAGGAGAAGGCCACGCGCGGCGGACTGGCGTACTCGACGTACACCCTTGAGGACTTTCTAGAAACTCGCGGCATGAGCGCCCGCGAAGCAGCAGCGCATCTCGGCATCAAGGTTCGCAACGTCTACAACATGCGGAAGAAGTACGAACACATCGACTCGAACACGGGAGAGATACATGTCTAACCACTGGCCCGCTACCGCAAAGCAACGTGGATATGGAATCTCTCTGGAAGAAGCACTCGGCATCGATCATGCAAGTTGGACACACCTGAGCGTCGACGAAGCGCGAGAGCGCATAGGCATGCTCATTGCTCTACGTTCTACAACTTCGGAAGCTATCTCGGGCGCATGAAAAATCTTTCAAAAAACTTCTGCTAAAACCATACTTTCCGGAACCCTCCGCGCGATAGTAGCAAGTACAGCGGGGAGAACGCAGACTTCCCAAAGTCACCTCACGGGGTGGGAGGGAGTGGTGTCCTTATGGGTATCGAGCACCGCTCTCTCCAATAAACACAAGGGAACTCAGGGCATGGGACGAATCAACACGCTAAAGACTCACCCCCAGTTGAATCGCATTTTGCAGATGATTGGCGAGGGGGTACCTCAAGCAACTGTTGCACGAGAATTTGAGCTTGCCGAATCCACGCTGAGCAGATTTCTAAATTCCAGAAAGAGCGAGATGGCGAAGCTCGTCGACGACGAACCGGGCGTGACCGACATTCTCAGTCGTCTTGTCGAAGCTGCCGATCATGCACGTCAGGTCCGTCGACAGTCTCAACTCACTGGCTCCCCCGTGGCCGAGAGCCGCGCCATCAAGGTGGAGGCAGACGTACTGACTCGCATCATCACTGATCTCGGGATCGACGACACGACTGTGAGTGGCTTCCTGACCGAAGCTCAGGCGCTGGTCTCAGCACTCAAGGTCTTCTTCCGCAGCTATCCCGACTCAGCCGCCGACCTTCTCGACGTGTTTAAGCAGACCCCCGAACTCAGCCAACTTGCAAGCGCTCTAGGCGCGCGCGGAATCGGAAAGAACAAATGACCAGGCCAACCGAAGCTTTCAAGATCACCGTCCTAGCAAGCGGCACGACTGTGCCGTTCGATTCCTTCTCAGGCCGCATCGCGTATCGCGGCGAGCTTGTGGAGATCACCCCCGAGCAGTACGACGGCACGCTGGACCGCTTCGGAAACTCATGGCTCGACATGGACGAGCACGCTCAAGCTAAGAAGTGGGGCATGGTGCGATTCCTCAGGGGTGACCACACCGCAGATGTGGCCTTCATCGGTGATGACGACTCGACTGTTCGCTACCGCCGCCGAGAGAACGCCATCGCCACGGCGAACGCGATCAGCGATCCAGCCGAGCGCCGAGCAGCGCACGCCGAGGTCAACCGCGTATATGGCCGCGCCGAGTCCACACAGCGCACAACGCGCTCATTCGAGTGATGGGAACAGACATGACTGACAGCACCCCCGACGACGCCCTCTACATGGCTCGAATACGCGCGAACCTCGCGAACCAGAACACTGACGCAGCCCGCGCCCAAGTCGAGCATGCCCCCAGGCAGTGGTCAGCTACGGAGGAAGCCGAGTTCATCAGAAAGAACTACGGCAGCGATGAGGATCGCATCGCCAAGCTCATCCGGGATGCCAACGACGGCAAGCTGTAACGAATCTTCCCGTCCGGGTCCGTGGAGGACTGCCCGGACGGGATGGCCCCTCACGCGGCCAAACCGATGCCCCGCCCTGATCCCCAACAGCGCGGGGCATTTGGTGTCTATACATAAAGGGAACCCTTTATGTATGATGGCCTCATGGACACTCTGGCGGATCGCACCACGAAGGCTCTCCTGTACGTACGCGTCAGCACCGAGGAGCAAGCAGACCTTGGTGCATCGCTGGAAGCTCAAGAGCAAGCCCTCATGGTCGAGGCTGTGCGCCGTGGGTACGATTTCGAGGTTGTGCGCGAGGAGGGTAAGAGCGCAAAGAGCATCCAGGGTCGCGACAAGCTCGTGGAGGCTCTGGACCTGCTCGACAAGCACAAGGCCGACGTGCTTATGGCCGTACGGATGGATCGGTTGTCGCGTGACGTGGGTGATGTAGCCGCACTCATGCGCCGCAGTAAGAAGAAGGGCTGGGGCATCATCCTCAGCGGTGAGCGGATTGACACCACCCCGGACGGTGAGTTTCGGACACATCTCGATGCTGCACTCGCCCAGAGGGAAAGAGGGATGATCGGCCTCCGCACGCGGGAGGGCATGGCGCAGCGAAAGGCTGAAGGGAAGCACATGGGACGCAGCGTCGAAGTTGAGTTCCTGCCTACCTACCGGCGGGTGCTGTCTATGAGCGCTGACGGCATGAGCCTCAACGCCATCGCTCGCAGTCTCAATGAGGAGGGTGTACCCACCGCAAAGGGTGGCAAGTGGTATCCCTCCACGGTGCGCGCCATCGTCAACAGCCAGACAGCGAAAGCCCTCTCACAATGAGTTCTGCGATTTCTTGGGTTTCTGTGCTTCAGAGGCGTAAGAGAGGTATGGAAACAAATCTCATGACCTCCGCTGACGTAGCAAAGCTCCTCCAGGTGTCTGCCCCAACCCTCTCGCGTTGGCGCTCCTCACGCACCGGCCCACCCTTCATCAACCTCAACGGCATCCCCCGCTATCGGGAAGCCGATCTGCAAGCCTGGATCAAGGAGAAGCGCGCATGACTGTTTCCAGAATCGTCAATGCTGACGGATCGATCAGTTACCGCGCCCGTGTCAAGAGCGGTCGCAGCGTCGTTGCATCCAAGACCTTCCGCAGGAAGGGTGATGCCGACACCTGGCACGACTCCCAGAAGCGGGCGCTGAGCCTTGGTGAGTTCGTAGACCCGCGCGCCGGTATGGAATCCGTAGGCTCAGCCCTTGAGCGCTGGGCACAGGCCCGCGCGGGCACAGTGGCGAGCAAGACCCTCGACACTGAGAAGCACGCACTTAAGCACGTTCCTACGGCTCTGAGGAACCGCCCGCTGAGCGCAGTCCGGGCAACTGACCTCGAAGCGCTCTACACACAGATGATGCGGACGCTGAACCGTTCTACTGTCATCCGCTTCCGGCAGGTCATCAGCCCCTTCTTCTCGTGGGCCGTGGCTCAGAAGCTCATTGCGAAGAACCCCGCTATTGAGTCGAAGGTGCCGCGCGGCACAGGTCAGGACACCAAGCGCGAGATTTTTCCATACACCGTCGAAGAGCTTCGCGCTGTGCACGCCGATCTCCTTAGCCACACGTCACGCGAGAACGCAGACATCGCACTTGTGTTGGGGCTGACGGGTATTCGCTGGGGCGAGCTTGCCGCGCTTCGCGTTCGTGACGTGCAGGAACTTCCTTACCCCGCTCTGCGTATCTCACGCTCGAAGCCAGACGGTCAGCCGGTGCGCACGGTCACCAAGGGCGGGAAGCCGCGCACTGTCCCTCTCATGGGTGATGTCGCCACAATCGTGCTCAACGCGATCAAGGGGAAGGCCCCGGATGCGCTGGTATTCGCTTCAGCAACGGGCAGCGCGCGTTCAGGGAACAACTGGAAGCGTGACGCTCACTGGAAGGCCAATGCGAGAGGTCGCCGCGTTCACGACCTTCGGCACACGGCAGCATCCCTGTGGCTCATCAACCGCGTAGATATCAAGACTGTGCAGACCTGGCTGGGTCACTCCTCAGCGAAGCTGACCATGGACCTCTACGGCCACTACATGGGAAATGACGCCGACACAGCAGCAGTTGCCCGCATGAACGCCGTACTGGCTCAGCCGGGGGACGCAGGGGGGACGCTCGAAAAGTTGTCCACAGGTGCTGAACGCTGATTTCCCAGTGTTCTCTAGGTGGGCCCTGCCGGGATCGAACCGACGACATCCACGGTGTAAACGTGGCGCTCTACCAGCTGAGCTAAAGGCCCTGGTGACTCCATCCTACAGACGACCCGATGCGCACCGATGTCGTAGAAGGGGGATAGGCTGAGGGCGGCACGCGTTGTGCACAGCCGACAAGGCTGCCCGCGTCGCTTCCCGTTTCATTGGCATGACCTGCCAGCTTGACGAAAGGCTCCCCGTGACTGTGCACGACCAGGATCCGTATTCCCAGGGCCCCCTCGACAGCGATCCGGAGGAGACCGGCGAGTGGCAGCAGTCGCTCGACGAGCTCGTCGACGCGAAGGGCCACGGTCGTGGCCGCGAGATCATGCTCAGCCTGCTCAAGCGCTCGAAGGAGCTGCACCTGGGCGTGCCGATGGTTCCGACCACCGACTACATCAACACGATCGCTGCCGAGAACGAGCCCGAGTTCCCCGGTGACGAAGAGATCGAGCGCCGCTACCGCGCATGGATCCGCTGGAACGCGGCCATCACGGTGCACCGTGCGCAGCGCCCCGGCATCGGCGTCGGCGGGCACATCTCGACGTACGCGTCGTCTGCGGCCCTCTACGAGGTCGGCTTCAACCACTTCTTCAAGGGCGCCGACAACGCCGGCGGCGCCGACCAGATCTTCATCCAGGGCCACGCCTCGCCCGGAACCTACGCGCGCTCCTTCCTCGAGGGACGCCTGAGCGAAGACCAGCTCGACGGGTTCCGTCAGGAGAAGTCGCACGCACCGCACGGCATCCCCTCCTACCCGCACCCGCGTCTGATGCCGGAGTACTGGCAGTTCCCGACCGTCTCCATGGGCCTCGGTCCGATCAACGCCATCTACCAGGCGATGTCGAACAAGTACCTCGAGAACCGCGGCATCAAAGACACGTCGCAGTCGCACGTGTGGGCCTTCCTCGGCGACGGCGAGATGGACGAGGTCGAGAGCCGCGGACAACTGCAGGTCGCCGCCAACGAGGGTCTCGACAACCTCACGTTCATCGTCAACTGCAACCTGCAGCGCCTCGACGGCCCTGTGCGCGGCAACGGCAAGATCGTCCAGGAGCTCGAGTCGTTCTTCCGCGGAGCGGGCTGGAACGTCATCAAGGTCGTCTGGGGCCGCGAGTGGGACGACCTGCTCGCCCGCGACACCGAGGGCGCACTGCTCAACCTGATGAACGTCACCCCCGACGGCGACTACCAGACGTACAAGGCCGAGTCCGGCGCGTACGTCCGCGAGCACTTCTTCGGCCGCGACGAGCGTGCCGCCGCCCTCGTCAAGGACTACTCCGACGACGACATCTGGAACCTCAAGCGCGGTGGCCACGACTACCGCAAGGTCTACGCCGCATTCAAGGCCGCGACCGAGCACAAGGGCAAGCCCACCGTCATCCTCGCCAAGACCGTCAAGGGCTACGGCCTGGGTCCGCACTTCGAGGGCCGCAACGCGACCCACCAGATGAAGAAGATGACGCTGGACAACCTCAAGACGTTCCGCGACGCCATGCACATCCCGATCACGGATGCGCAGCTCGAGGAGAACCCGTACCTGCCCCCGTACTACAACCCGGGGCCCCAGGACGAGACGATCCAGTACATGCTCGAGCGCCGCCAGGCTCTCGGCGGATTCCTGCCGGAACGCCGCTCGACCCACGTGGGCCTCGAGCTCCCCGGCGACGCGGCCTACGCGCTGCCGAAGAAGGGGTCCGGCACGCAGGAGATCGCCACCACCATGGCGTTCGTGCGTCTGCTGAAGGACCTGCTGCGCTCGAAGGACTTCGGTCACCGCATCGTGCCGATCATCCCCGACGAGGCCCGCACGTTCGGAATGGACGCGTACTTCCCGACGGCCAAGATCTACAACCCGAACGGCCAGCACTACACCTCGGTCGATCGTGAGCTGCTCCTCGCCTACAAGGAGAGCCCGCAGGGTCAGATCGTGCACGTCGGCATCAACGAGGCGGGTGCCCTGGCGGCGTTCACCGCGGCCGGCACCTCCTACGCCACGCACGGCGAGCCGCTGATCCCGGTCTACCTCTTCTACTCGATGTTCGGATTCCAGCGCACGGGCGACGCCCAGTGGGCGGCCGGCGACCAGATGGCACGCGGCTTCATCATGGGTGCCACGGCGGGCCGTACGACCCTCACGGGTGAAGGCCTGCAGCACGCCGACGGTCACTCGCACCTGCTGGCATCGACCAACCCCGCGACGATCTCGTACGACCCCGCGTACGGCTACGAGATCGCCCACATCATGCGCTCCGGTATCGAGCGCATGTACGGCGGCGCGCACGAAGACCCGAACGTCATGTACTACATCACGCTCTACAACGAGCCGATCGTCATGCCGGCAGAGCCGGAGGGTGTCGACGTCGACGGCATCGTGCGCGGCATCCACCGCATCTCGGTCGGAGAGGGCGAGGGACCTCGTGCCCAGCTGTTCGCCTCGGGCGTCGGACTCCCCTGGGCCCTCGAGGCGCAGGAGCTGCTGAAGAACGACTGGGGCGTGATCGCCGATGTCTGGTCGGTCACCTCATGGACCGAGCTGCGCCGCGACGGCCTCGCCGCCGATGAGCACAACTTCCTGCACCCCGAGGAAGAGCCGCGCACGGCCTACCTCACGCAGAAGCTGCAGGGCTCCGAAGGTCCGGTCGTCGCCGTGAGCGACTTCATGCACGCCGTCCAGGACCAGATCCGGCCGTGGGTGCCTCAGCGTTTCGCGACGCTCGGCGCAGACGGCTTCGGGTTCTCGGACACGCGTGCCGCGGCGCGTCGCTTCTTCAAGATCGACGGCCCGTCGATCGTCGTCCGCACACTGCAGTCGCTCGCCGAAGACGGCGTGGTCGACCGCTCGCTCGCCGCGCAGGCCATCCAGAAGTACAGCCTGCACGACGTCAACGCGGGCACCAGCGGCAACGCGGGCGGCGAGAGCTGACCATCGGTGACAGGATCCTCTTCGCGCGGTATGGATAAGACCGCGACGCTCACCTGGCTGCGCCGCATCTCCGGCGACATCGCCTCGGTGACGATCAAGCGACTCGAGGACACCCTCCCCTGGTATGCCGTTATGCCACCAGCCCGCCGCTCTGCGGTCGGGCTGGTGGCTCAGGCCGGCATCACCTCCTTCATCCAGTGGTACGAGGATCCGACCTCGACGCCATGGATCGCCGCCGACATCTTCGCGGCCGCCCCACGGGAGCTCCTGCGCAGCGTGAGCCTGCAGCAGACGCTGCAGCTCATCCGCGTCACCGTCGAGGTGACCGAGGAGCGCGTCGCGGGCAAGGGCGCAGATCTGCGCGAGGCGATCCTGCTCTACTCGCGGGATGTCGCCTTCGCCGCGGCCGACGTCTACGCGAGGGCCGCCGAAGCCCGAGGGCTCTGGGACGCCCGTCTCGAGGCCCTCGTGGTGGACTCCATCCTGACCGGCGAGGCGGACGAAGAGCTTCCGAGCCGGATCGCCGCGCTCGGCTGGCACGGTCACGGCGAGGTCGCAGTGCTCGTGGGCACGACGCCGCCGCAGTTCGACGTCGACCTCGTGCGGCGCACCGCCCGCAAGCTCGCGGTCGACGTGCTCATCGGCGTCCAGGGCTCCCGACTCGTGCTCGTGATCGGCCGCGCGCGCATCGAGGGCCAGGAGGCCCCCGAGAACGAGGAGGAGGAACTCGGCTTCGAGGAGATCGCGGCGAGACTCGAGCCGTCGTTCGGCCCGGGATACGTCGTGCTCGGCCCCGCGGTCGCCGCCCTCGTCGACGCCAGCCAGAGTGCACGCGCGGCCCTCGCGGGTTTCGCCGTCGCACGCGCGTGGCGCAGCGCCCCGCGGCCCGTCGAAGCAGACGATCTGCTGCCGGAGCGCGCCCTCGCCGGCGACCCGCTCGCCAAGCAGACCCTGATCGAACGCATCTACCGTCCGCTGCAGGCGCATTCGACCGATCTCGTCACGACGCTGTGGAGCTACCTCGACAACGGTCGATCGCTCGAGGCCACGGCGCGCGAGCTCTTCGTGCACCCGAACACGGTGCGCTACCGCCTCAAGCGCGTCAGCGAGGTCATCGGCTGGGACGCCACCGGGCCCCGCGAAGCGCTGATCCTGCAGACGGCCCTGATCCTCGGGTCGATCGGTGCCGCCGAGAACGTGCGTCGCCGGCCTCCGTTGCGTCGCACCCCGCGCTGAATCCGACGGGCCGCGGCCGTTCCGCTGTTCGCCACACACAAGGGATCTTCGGAATCTTGTGATGGATCATCCACCACTTCGGGCTGATCGTTGGCAGACTGGGGATGTGATTGTCGTCGTATGCCCTGGACAGGGCTCGCAGACCCCCGGTTTCCTCTCCCCCTGGCTCGAGCTGGACGGGGTGGCCGAGAGACTCGCCACCTACTCCGCCGCCGCCGAGGTCGACCTCCAGCAGCACGGAACGGTGTCGGATGCCGACACGATCCGCGACACGCAGATCGCTCAGCCGCTCATCGTCGCCGCATCGCTCATCGCCGCCGATGCTCTCGCGGCGCGCGCCGGGCGCAGGGCTGATGGCATCGCCGGCCACTCCGTGGGCGAGATCGCCGCGCTGGTCGGCAGCGGTGTGATCGATGCCGAGACCGGCATGCGACTCGTCGGCATCCGTGGCCGCGCGATGGCCGAAGCCGCCGCGCAGACTCCGACGGGCATGAGCGCCGTGCTCGGCGGCGACGAGGAGACGATCCTCACCCGCCTCGGCGAGCTCGGGCTCTCCCCCGCCAACTACAACGGGGGCGGGCAGCTCGTCGTCGCCGGAGAGCTGGCAGGGCTCGACGCGCTGTCGACCGAGCCGGTCAAGGGCACCCGGGTCATCCCGCTACAGGTGGCAGGCGCATTCCACACCTCGTACATGGCCTCGGCCGTGACCGCTCTGCGCGACGCCGTCTCGACGGTCACCCCGTCCGACCCCGACCTCACGCTGTGGACCAACCGTGACGGATCCGTCGTCACGGATGGCGGGCAGGCGCTGGACTATCTCGTCGACCAGGTCTCCTCCCCCGTGCGCTGGGACCTGTGCATGGCCTCTTTCGCCGATCAGGGCATCACCGGACTCATCGAGCTCGCGCCCGCCGGCGCTCTCACCGGTCTCGCCAAGCGCGGCCTGCGCGGCATCCCCGCCGTCGCCGTCAAGACCCCCGATGACCTCGATGCGGCCGTCGCGCTGCTGAACGGAGACGCCGCATGAGCGCCACGCTGAACCAGATCTCAGGCCCCGCGTACACGCGCATCTACTCGTACGGCGCGGCGCGCGGCGAGAACGCGGTGCCGAACGACGATCTGATCGGTCCGATCGACTCGAGCGACGAGTGGATCCGCCAGCGCACCGGCATCGTGACCCGCGTGCGTGCCGACAAGGGCACCGATGCGATCGACCTCGCCACCACCGCCGCCGCCGAGGCCATCGAGAAGTCGGGGATCTCCGCCGACCAGGTGGATCTCGTCATCGTCGCCACGATCAGCAACCCGAAGCAGTCCCCCTCGGTCTCCGCCATCGTCGCCGACCGCGTGGGCGCCAACCCCGCCGCGGCGTACGACATCAATGCCGCCTGCGCGGGCTACGCGTACGCCGTCACTCAGGCCGACGCGCTGATCAAGTCGGGTGCCGCCCACTACGCGCTCGTCATCGGCACCGAGAAGCTCTCCGACATCGTCGATCCCGCGGACCGCAGCATCTCGTTCCTCCTGGGTGACGGTGCGGGCGCCGCGCTCATCGGCCCGAGCGACACGCCCGGCATCGCACCGGCGGTGTGGGGCTCCGACGGCTCCAAGGCAGACGCCGTGGGCATGAACGGCACCTTGACCGAGTTCCGCGACGGCGAGGTGCCGTGGCCGACGCTCCGTCAGGAGGGCCAGACGGTGTTCCGCTGGGCGGTGTGGGAGATGGCGAAGGTCGCACGTGAGGCTCTCGACCGTGCCGGCGTCGAGCCGGCCGACATCGCCGCGTTCATCCCGCACCAGGCGAACATGCGCATCATCGACGAGTTCGCGAAGCAGCTCAAGCTGCCCGAGTCCACGGTGATCGCCCGCGACATCGAGACCACGGGCAACACCTCGGCCGCCTCGATCCCGCTCGCCAGCCACCGACTGATGGCCGAACACCCCGAACTCTCCGGCGGCCTGGCGCTGCAGATCGGCTTCGGCGCGGGCCTCGTGTTCGCCGCCCAGGTCGTCGTCCTCCCCTGACAACGCCCTGACTGTCCCTAGACTGTTCCACGGTTCCGAATACAACCCGTAAGAAAGAGGAAGACCACATGGCTTTCACCAACGATGAGGTCCTCGCAGGCCTCGCAGAGCTGATCACCGATGAGACCGGCATCAACGCTTCCGAGGTCGCCCTCGAGAAGTCGTTCACCGACGACCTCGACATCGACTCGATCTCGATGATGACGATCGTCGTCAACGCCGAGGAGAAGTTCGGCGTCACCATCCCCGACGACGAGGTCAAGAACCTCAAGACCGTCGGCGACGCCGTCTCCTTCATCGTCGCAGGCCAGGAGTAATCCACGCAGGATGCCACCCCCGCATCCGCGGGGTGTGGCATCCTCCGCCTTGCCCTCTCCCTGCTCGACCCGCCCGTTAAGGAACCACTCATGACCAAGCGCATCGTCGTCACCGGCATCGGCGCCACGTCCGCCATCGGCGGGACAGCACCCGAGAACTGGACCAACCTGCTCGCAGGGCAGTCCGGAACCCGCACCCTCGAGCACGACTGGGTGCAGCAGTACGAGCTTCCCGTCACCTTCGCCGCCGAGGCGATCGTGCGGCCGGAGGAGGTCCTGCCCCGCCACGAGGCGAAGCGGCTCGACCCCTCATCGCAGTTCGCCCTCATCGCGGCCCGTGAGGCCTGGGCGGATGCGGGCGAGCCCGAGGTCGCCCCCGAGCGACTCGGCGTCGATTTCGCCACCGGCATCGGCGGCCTCTGGACGCTCCTCGACGCCTGGGACACCCTGCGCGAGAAGGGCCCGCGTCGGGTGATGCCCCTGACTGTTCCGATGCTGATGCCGAACGCGGCGGCGGGCAACCTCTCGCTGCAGTTCCAGGCGCGCGCGTACGCGCAGACCGTGGTGAGCGCCTGCGCCTCCAGCACCGAGTCGATCATCCATGCGTTCCACCACCTGCAGGACGGCCTGGCCGACGTCGTGATCGCCGGCGGCACCGAATCGGCCATCCACCCGATCACCATGGCGTCCTTCGCCTCGGCGCAGGCGCTCTCGCGGCGCAACGACGACCCCGCGACCGCATCACGCCCCGGCGCGATCGACCGTGACGGCTTCGTCATGGGCGAAGGCGCTGCGGCCCTCATCCTCGAGACCGAGGAGCACGCCAAGGCGCGCGGCGCGAAGATCTACGGTTACGTGCTCGGCGGCGGCGTCACGGCCGATGCGTACCACATCACCGGCAATGACCCCGAGGGGACCGGAGCCGCACGTGCGGTCACGCAGGCGCTCGACGAGGCCGGGATCACGGCCGATCAGGTCGCTCACATCAACGCGCACGCGACGTCGACCCCGGTGGGCGACCCCAACGAGTACGTCGCGCTCCGCAAGGTGTTCGGCGAGCGGATCGACGAGATCCCCGTCTCGGCGACCAAGGCCTCCACCGGCCACCTGCTCGGCGGCACCGGAGCACTCGAGGCGATCTTCGCGCTCCTCGCGCTGCGCGACCGCGTCGCGCCTCCGACCATCAACATGACCGAGCCCGACCCGGCCGTGCCGTTCAGGCTGTCGGGTGAGGCGCAGCCTCTCGGCGAGGGCACGCTGTACGCGATCAGCAACTCCTTCGGCTTCGGCGGCCACAACGCGGTCGCCGTGTTCTCCAACGCCGACTGACACCGCGGCACGACAGACGTCGATGCACGAGAGCGGCCCCCGGGGATTCCCGGGGGCCGCTCTCGTGCATCAGAGCGTCAGTGTGCGTGCGTCAGGCTCGCGCCAGCTGGCGCGACCGCGTCTGGCGGAGCCGCGTCGTCCAGGGCAGGAACCAGCCGACCAGCGGCCCGACGCCGAAGGCGAAGAGCACGGTGCCGACACCCACCGGGCCGCCGAGCAGGAACCCGATGGCCAGCACGCTCCCCTCGATCAGGGTGCGCACGAGCCACACCGGCCACCCCGTCCGGCGGACGAGACCCGTCATGAGCCCGTCGCGCGGACCCGGACCGAAGTCCGCGGCGATGTACAGTCCCGTCGCGAACGCGAGGAGCACGAGACCGGCCACGAACATGGGCGCGCCGACCCAGACCGACGGCGGCTCGGGGATCAGCGCGAGCGCGAGGTCGGCGCTCGGTCCCACGAGCAGGGCGTTGAGGAGGGTGCCGAGCCCGACACGCTGCCGCAGCGGGATCCACAGCACCAGCACGAGGATCGACACGAGCACGGTGACAGCGCCGTAGCCGATTCCGGTCTGGCCGGCGACGCCGAGGGCGAGGACGTCCCAGGGTGCCACTCCGATGCCGCCGTGCACCATCAGTCCCAGCGCGACGCCGTAGAGGAAGAGACCGACCAGCAGCTGCACGACGCGCTCGACGAGGTCGCGTCGACTGGTCGCGGAGATCGGCAGGAAGAGGGAACGGAGCTGCATCGTTCCATCGTGGACTGTCGCGACGCGCACGAGTCCAGACCACTCGAAGGAAAGTGGCCTGCGAACACCAGTCCACTTTGCGGCATCATGGGAATATGGCCTCACGACTCGTCGAGCAGCTGGGTGGGCAGAACGCCGCCGGCGCCACCGCCGCATCCCTCGCGCAGCAGATCCGCGCGCTGATCCTCGACGGCCGGTTGACCGTCGGGGAGCGGCTGCCCAGCGAACGGGCCCTGGCGCTCGAACTGCGCCGATCCCGATCGACGACGACCCGCGTCTACGGACTCCTCGAGGGCGACGGCTATGTGGTGCGTCGACACGGTGGAAGCACGCGGGTCGCGCTGCCGCACACGGAACACCGTCTCTCCGACCCCGATGACGAGGAGGCGATCGACCTCTCCATCGCCTCGATGGATTCGACGCCGGGCCTCTACGATGCCACGGTGAGGTCGCTGCCGCGCCTCGCAGCGTTGCGCGGGACCAGCGGATACTCGCTGCGCGGTCTTCCCGAGCTGCGCGATGCCGTCGCCAGACGGTTCACCGATCGCGGGGTCGAGACCGATCCCGACGAGATCATCATCACCTCCGGAGCCGTCAACGCCGTCAATCTGATCCTCGCGACGATCGGACGCCGCGGTGAACGCGCCCTGGTCGAGCAGCCCACCTTTCCGCACGCACTCGAGGCGCTGCACCGGTACGGCTACCGGATGCTCCCCACGCCCGTCGAGGTCACCGGCTGGGACGAGCGCCATGTCACCGACACCCTCCTGCGGAGCCGCCCGCACGTCGCCTATCTGATCCCCGACTTCCACAATCCGACCGGGGCGACGATGAGCGACGCCGAGCGCTCCCGCATCGCGACCACGGCGCGGAGCACGGGGACGCATGTGATCGTCGACGAGACGACCGCCGAGCTCGACATCGATCGCGGCTGGACTCCCCTGCCCATGTCCGCCCACAGCCCACAGGTGATCACGGTGGGGTCCATGTCGAAGATCGCCTGGGGCGGTCTGCGGATCGGCTGGATCCGCGCGGACCGCGCGCTCATCTCCCGACTGCTCGCCACCCGCCCCTCGTTCGAACTCGGCACAGCGCTGCTCGAGCAGTGCATCGCCGTCGAGCTCCTGCAGGACATGCCGGCTCTCACCACCCATGTGGCGTCGCGCCTTCGCGCAGGCAGGGCGGCCGTGGCGGCCGGCCTCGGGGCGCTCGGCGGCATCGCGATGCCGCCGACGAGAGGCGGACTCTCGACCTGGCTCGATCTCGGCGCCCCCGTGTCGACGGAGGTGTCGCTGGCGGCGCGGCGGCACGGGCTGATCGTGCCGCCAGGGCCGCGCTTCACCACCGGCGGAGTGCTGGAACGCCGACTGCGGATCCCCATCACGCTCTCTCCCGAACGCACGACGGAGGCGATGGAGCGTCTGGGCCGCGCCTGGTCCCACGTGATGAGCGGAGGGTCGACGTCCGACGAGGAAGCGCCCCGCGCGGCCGTCATCTGAGGGCAGACGAGGACCCCGTCCCTGGATCAGGGGCGGGGTCCTCGTCATGTGGAGCGGGAATTCGCATTCTCGGCGTCCGGGACATGTCACCGGCATCCGATACTCGCGCCTTCCCGCTCCAGGTCTGTGTCGGGCTCTAGCCCACCTTGTGCAGCCAGACGACGCGCGCATCGTCGCTGGCGTGACGGAACGGCTCCAGCTCCTCGTCCCAGGCAGAGCCCAGCGCGATGTCGAGCTCGCGCTGCAGCTCGGTCGCACTGCCCGCGGCGATCTCCATCGCGTAGCGGATGCGGTCTTCGCCGATCACGATGTTGCCCGCCGCATCGGTCTGCGCATAGTGGATGCCGAGATCGGGCGTGTGCAGCCATCGGCCACCGTCGCTGCGGGGCGTCGGGTCCTCGGTCACCTCGAAGCGCAGGTGCTCCCAGCCGCGGATCGCCGTCGCCAGGGCGGCTCCCGTCCCGACCGGACCGTCCCAGTAGAACTCCGCGCGTCGAGCACCGTCGAGCACCGGCTGTTCGCTCCAGTCGAAGTTCACAGCACGACCGATAGCGCGTCCGACCGCCCATTCCAGGTGCGGGCAGAGCGCGCGAGGGGCAGAGTGGACGAAAACCACTCCGCGTGCGTAAGCCGTCGCCATGATCTCTCCGTTTCATCAGGTGCGTCTTCCCCAACGACCTGAAACACCGAGAACTGGCGTGAATATGCGGTTATGCGCCTATTCTCGCCCAGACCAGGCGAAATCACAAGCATGTGATTCGACGACGAAGGCCCCGGTCACGGGGACCGGGGCCTTCGGACCTGACTGTACGGAGTCAGACGAGGATCACGCCTCGCTCATGGCCTGCTTGACCTGCTGGCCCTTCGCCGCGTAGTACGCGGCGCGGGCGGCGTCGCGACGTGCCTGCTCGGCGTATCCGGCCTCGAGGACGTCCTGCGGGACCTCGACGTTCGGCACGTCGTCGGTGCCGTTGTACTTCTCGATGTACGCGTCGAGCTCGGGTCCCGAGGTCCACGACGTGATGAGGCAGTACCGCGGCTCGCTGCCCACGTGGGTCGCCGCGTGCCACAGCCGCTGCGTGTCGACGATGAGCTGCGCTCCCGCCGGCAGAGCGATGCGGTACTCGACGCTCGGGTCGGTGCGGTTCTCGCGCAGGACGAAGAAGCTGTCCTTGTCGTCGCTGAGGTTGAAGAAGCCGCGGACGACCCATCCGGTGCCGTCCGGGTTCAGACGGTTGTTGTCATCCTGGTGGAGGTTGTACAGGCACTCGCCGTAGGGCGTGGGCTGCAGCTCGATGACACGGCAGCGACCGACGTTCGCACCGGGCTCCTGCGCGCGACGCGTCAGGTTCGGGGCCTTGGCGGTCTGGGAGTCGATCCAGACGCCGTCCTTGTCGGTGCGCGGCGGCTTGTGGTTCCAGAAGCCGTTGCACTCGATCTCGCCCTTGGCGCTCGCGAGCGGCGCGAAGCGGGTGTCGCCCGACGACTTCCAGTCGTTGTACTCGATGTCGAGCCACTCCTTGGGGTCGAGCTCCTGGTCGTAGCTGTCGAGAACGACGAAGCCCTTGTCTTCGAGGGCGGCGGACTTGATGTATCCCATGATCTGAACCAGATCCTCTCATCGGGGGCCAGCACGTTTTAACAGGCCCTGATAAGGCAAGCCTAACAGGGCGCCTCTGGAGCGCCGCCGAAGCCCGCCGTGAATAAGCGAATAGACTGAATCGGGCGCCTGGCGACTCCTCGGCGCCGCGCGTTACGGGAGGACGAGACACCAGCATGAGCACTGCGACGAACGTCGAGGCGACAGCTGTCAATACGATCGAGTGGCTCGCAGAGGACTCCACGACCATCGTCGTCCCGGTGTATCAGCGGCAGTATCGGTGGGACATCGGCGGCTGCGAGCAGTTGCTCTCCGATGTGCGTGCCGTCGCCCGCGAGAACTCGTCGCACCGCCACTTCATCGGCTCGATCCTCTCGGCCGCCGACGATTCCGACGCCGACACCGAGCTCGTGCTGATCGACGGTCAGCAGCGGATCACCACGATCATGCTGCTCGTGGCCGCCCTGCAGCACGCGGTGCGCGACAGCGCTCCCGAGCTCGCCGCGGAACTGGACCGCGTCCTGGTGCGCCCCGACGATCCCCGCAGGACGAAGCTGCGTCCTCACGACGCCTGGGCCGAGCTCTACGAGTCGGTGGTGCTGGATCGGGGCGACCACGCCGATCGTGAGTCCCGTTTCGACGACAACTACGCCTTCTTCCGCAGCCAGGTGCATGCCGATGAGGCGGCGACGATCTGGCAGGGCCTGCAGCGCCTCGAGCACGTGTCCATCACGCTCGGCGCAGGTGCGAACGCTCAGCAGATCTTCGAGAGCCTGAACTCGACGGGCGAACCGCTGCGCGATCACGAGCTCATCCACAACTACATCCTGATGGGCCTCACGCACACCGAGCAGCTCGACGTCGAGGCCCGGTTCTGGCTTCCCATCGAACGCCACGCGGGCGAGAACATCGCCGCGTTCTGGCGGCACTACCTCGTGATGACGACGGGACGCGAGGTCGCCGCGAACGGCGAGCACGGGGTGTACAGCGCGTTCCGACAGTCGTTCCCGCGCGTCGACGTGGACCATCTGCAGGCGGATGCCGAGGTGTGGCGGCACTACGCGGAGATCTACGGCATCCTGCTGGATCCCTCTCTCGAGAAGGACTCCGAGATCGCGCGGCAGCTGCGATTCGTGAACACCTTCGGTCGTGCCTCCTATCCGCTCGTCCTGAGCGTCTACAGCGACCACGCCAAAGGGCTCATCCCGCGTGACGAGCTGATCCGCACCCTGGAGCGGATCCAGGCGATGTACCTGCGACGGACGCTCGTCAACCTGCCCAATGAACGCCTCGTCGCCCGGCTCTGCCGTGCGCGCGTGGACGGACCCGACGCGCTCGAGAGGGCCTTCGCGCGCATCACACCCTCGGACGAGCGGGTCAGCGCGGTGCTCAAGTACAGCGAGCTCCCCCACCCGGCGTACGTTCTCGGGCGGCTGGAGGGCGTCGAGGACACGGACGGATTCGACGTCGAGCACATCGTCCCGACCGTTCCCAGCGACAGCTGGTCGGGCGACGGAGCGCGCGAATGGATCGACTACTCCGACGACGAGCGAAACGCCCACCGTGCGCTGGCGCCCACGCTCGGCAACCTGACGCTGCTGGAGCAGAGCCTGTCGGAGCGGTACTTCGGGGAGCCGTACGCCGTGAAGCGCACCTCGGCGTATGCGCGCAGCGCGGTTCCCGAGACCGCGGCGCTGCAGTCGACCGAGACCTGGGGAACGGCCATGATCTCGCAGCGCACCGTGCGGCTCACGGCCGAGCTCCTGCGCATCTGGGCGCGGCCTGCGCTCACCGAGATCGACGACGACGGTCTGACCCCGATCCTCGACGCCGTGCGGCGCCGTGGCTGGCCCGCGGGCTGGGAGCGCGAGTTCGAGTACGTCGAATACCGCGGAGAGCGCTGGGAGGTCTACGACGTCCGGCATCTGTTCAACCGCGTCTTCCGACGTGCGTGGACCGACACCCGCGCTGCGGCGGTCTCGTACTGCGCCGCGCACGGCGGACCGATCTACGACGGGACCGCGTGGAAGGGGCAGTGGGACCGGCTCGACGACACCCATCACCTGTACATGGGGTGGGATTCCACGTACATGATGAGCGCTGTGCAGGGCGTGCTCCAGGAGGCGGACATCGCCTCGGAGGTCTTCGTGAAGTACTCCTACATCGGGAATGTGATGTGACATGACCACGACCATCCATCGTCTGCTCGACCTCGCCGTCGAAGAGCACACTCTGACCGTCCCGCTCGTGTGGGACGACCCCGCCGACACCCGCACGATCGAGATCTTCGCGCGCGTCGTGACCCGCGACGGAGGCGACTCGCTGCCCTTCCTCGTCTACCTCCAGGGCGGACCGGGGCACGAGGCGCCCCGCCCGTTCCACTCGTCGACAGCACCGCCCTGGCTCGACGAGGCTCTCGCCCACTACCGCGTGGTCATGCTGGACCAGCGCGGCACCGGCCTGTCGACTCCGGTCGGAGACGACGACCTGGCCGAGGGCTCGGCAGCCGTCGCCGAGTATCTGACCCACCTGCGCGCCGATGCCATCGTGCGCGACTGCGAGGCGATGCGCGAGCACCTCGGTGCGATCACCTGGAGCGTGCTGGGTCAGTCGTTCGGCGGATTCACATCGCTCGCATACCTGTCGACCCATGCCGCCTCGCTGGCCGATGTCTTCATCACGGGCGGCCTGAGTGCGATCGGCCGACACCCGGACGAGGTCTACGCCCTCTGCTACAGCAAGATGCGCGACGCCTCCGAGCGCTATTACCGTCGGTTCCCCGAGCACCGCGATCGCATGCGCAGGCTGGTGGATCACGCGGATGCCGGCGACATCGTCCTGCCGGACGGTGAAGTGGTGTCCCGCTCGCGTCTGCGGTCGGTGGGGTCGGCCCTCGGCATGAACGAGGGGTGGCAGACGCTGTGGTCGCTTCTCGAGCGCGACCACAGGTCGAACGCCTTCCGTCACGACCTCATGCACGCGATGCCGTACAGCGGCCGCAATCCGCTCTACTTCGCCTTCCACGAGTCGAGCTACGCCGACGGACACGCGACCCGGTGGTCGGCCGAGCGTGTCGAGCCCGACGACTTCCGCGAGGACGTCACCCTCTTCACCGGCGAGCACATCCGTCGCGAGTGGACCGAGACGGTCCCCGCATTCCGGCCCTGGCGCGAGGTGACACTCGAGCTCGCCGAGTTCGAGTGGCCGCGCCTCTACGACCGGGTGGCGATCGAGGCGTCCGGGGCGACCGGAGCCACGGCGGTCTACGCGAACGACGTCTACGTCCCCCTGGAGTACTCGCTCGAGACCGCGGGGCTGCTCCCGGGAATCGCACTGTGGGTGACCAGCGAGCACGAGCACAACGGTCTCCGCTCCGGCCCCGTCCTCAGCCGTCTGATCGACCTCGCGCACGGACGGCGCATCCGCTGAGGATCATCCCGTGGGCGGATGCCGGCGGCGGAAGAGTCTTCTAGCCTGGACACATGGCTGAGACGGTGGGGATGCTTCTGACCGTGGCGATCGTGCTCCTGGTCGTGATCGCGGTCGTGATCGTGATCGTGGCCGTGTATTCGCGCGTGCCCCTCGAGCGGAAGTACGAGAGCTCCGGCGGCGGACTGGGCGGATCGTTCGACGCGATCTGGATGCCGTCGGCCCATGGCGCCGGCATCGAGCGCGATCGTCAGACGAAGCGCATGGCTCCTGCCCCGGTGGCGGGCGACCCGCCCCACAGCATCCGCGGCGACCGCATCACGATCGACCTCTGAGTCCGTCCGGCCCGGCCGCCGGATACGACGAAGGCCCCGGTTCCGAGAACCGGGGCCTTCGTGGTGGCGATGTCCTTACTTGGACGAGCCGCCGAAGCCCTTGAAGCGCTGGTTGAACTTCTCGACGCGGCCGGCCGAGTCCATGATGCGCTGCTTGCCCGTGTAGAACGGGTGCGAGGCCGACGAGATCTCGACGTCGATGACGGGGTACTCGACACCGTCGAGCTCGATCGTCTTGTCGCTGGACACCGTCGATCGGGTGCGGAACGTCTCGCCCGAGCCGAGGTCGCGGAACACGACGTCCTTGTACACGGGGTGAATGTCAGTCTTCATGGGATTCCTTAGTTGCTGCCCTGGATTGTGCCAGGGACGAGGGAAGTCTGCGGTGCACGACGCACCAAGGATCGATCCTACCAGATGCTCGTCAGGATGCTGCGCGAGCGGCGTAGCGGCCGTCTTCGCTGCTGAGCACGATCGGCATGCCGAACGCCTCGGTCAGCGCGTCGGCGGTGAGGGTCTCGGCGATCGGGCCCGCGGCCACGATCCGTCCCTCGCGCATGAGGAGCACATGGGTGAACCCGACGGGGATCTCCTCGACGTGGTGGGTGACCATCAGCATGGCCGGAGTCGTCGGCGACGACGCGTACCCGCTCAGCAGGGCCAGCAGTTCTTCCCTCGAACCGAGGTCGAGCGACGCGGTCGGCTCGTCGAGCAGCAGCAGCTCGGGGTCCGTCATCACCGCGCGGGCGATCTGGACGCGCTTCTGCTCTCCGTCGCTCAGCGTTCCGAACGTGCGCTCGGCGAGGTGATCGAGGCGCCAGTCCGCGAGGACACGCAGCGCGCGACGCTCGTCGATGTCCTCGTAGCCCTCGTTCCACCGTCCGAGCACCGAGAAGGCCGCCGTGAGCACGGTATTCAGAACCGTCTCGTCGCGCGGAACGCGCTTGGCCATCGCCGAAGAGGCGAAGCCGATCCGCGGGCGCAGCTCGAACACGTCGGTCCGGCCGAGGGTCTCCCCCAGCACGGTGACGGTTCCCGCGGTCGGATGCATCAGCGTGTCGGCGAGCTGGAGCAGCGTGGTCTTGCCTGCGCCGTTGGGGCCGAGGATCACCCACCGCTGATCATCGTCGACCTGCCAGGTCACGTGATCGATGATGTCGCGCCCCTCGCGGCGCACGACGACGTCGGTGAATTCCAGGGCGCTCGACATGCCTCCAGCCTATCGGCTCAGGCGGTGAGCTCCGCGTACAGCGCGCGCGTGGTGTCGGCGATCGCTCCCCAGCTGAACTCGTCGCGAGCCCTCTCCCGACCGGCCTCGCCGTACGCGCGTGCACGCTCGGGATCGGAGGTCACCTCTGTCAGCACCCGCGCGAGATCCGCGACGTAGCGCTCGGGGTCGACCGGCGTGCCGGTGCCGTCCTGCACCTGCTCGATCGGCACCAGGCGCCCCGTCACGCCGTCGGCGACGACCTCGGGGATTCCACCGGTCGCGGTCCCGACGACGGCGGCGCCGCACGCCATGGCCTCGAGGTTGACGATCCCGAGCGGCTCGTAGACGGAGGGGCAGACGAACGTGGTGGCGGCGGTGAGGATGGCGGAGAGCTCGTCGCGCGGCAGCATCCGCTCGATCCAGACCACTCCCTCCCTGGTCTGCTGCAGGAGCTTCACCCCCTCCTGCACCTCCGCCATGATCTCGGCGGTGTCGGGCGCGCCCGCGCACAGGATCAGCTGCACCTCCGGGGGAAGCAGTCGCGCCGCCTGCAGCAGGTACGGCAGGCCCTTCTGACGCGTGATCCTGCCGACGAAGACGACGGACGGACGCGACGGGTCGATTCCCACGGACTCGAGGAACGCGGGATTCTGCACCGGACGCCACCGGTCCACGTCGATACCGTTGTGGATCACCCGGACCTTCGCCGGGTCCACCGACGGGTAGCTGCGCAGGATGTCCGCGCGCATGCCCGCGCTCACCGCGATGACCGCGGCGGCGTTCTCGTACGCCAGCTTCTCGATCCCGCTGGAGACCGCGTAGCCGCCTCCGAGCTGCTCGGCCTTCCAGGGCCGCAGCGGCTCGAGACTGTGGGCGGTGAGCACGTGCGGGATGCCGTGCAGCTGCGACGCGAGATGACCCGCGAAGTTCGCGTACCAGGTGTGGCTGTGCACGAGGTCGGCGTCGGAGATCGCCGCGACGATCTCGAGATCGGTGCCCAGCGTCTGCAGCGCGGCGTTCGCGGAGGCGAGTTCGGAGGGGGTCCGGTAGGCGGACGTACCCGCCTCATCTCGGGGCGAACCGAAGGCCCGCACCTGCACGTCGATGCTCTGTCGCAGCGCCGTGACGAGCTCCGCGACGTGCACTCCGGCACCTCCGTAGATCTCCGGCGGGTATTCCTTCGTGATCATCTCGACGCGCATGGTTAGACGGTAGTGACTCACTTGTCCAGATGCTAGTTCGGCGGGTCGATTCGCCTCTATGGTAGGTGCATGTCCGCTCCAAAGAAGATCTTCGGCATCATCCTCGCCGGCGGCGAGGGTAAGCGTCTCATGCCCCTCACGGGTGACCGTGCCAAACCTGCCGTGCCTTTCGGTGGACAGTACCGCCTGATAGATTTCGCGATCTCGAACCTCATCAACTCCGGTCTCCGGCAGATCGTCGTGCTCACCCAGTACAAGTCGCACAGCCTCGACCGGCACATCTCCCAGACCTGGCGGATGTCCGCGCTGCTCGACTCGTACGTCGCGTCCGTGCCCGCCCAGCAGCGCCTGGGCAAGCGCTGGTTCTCGGGCTCGGCCGACGCGATCCTGCAGAGCATGAACCTGATCAACGACGAGAAGCCCGACATCGTCGTGGTGATCGGCGCCGACCACGTGTACCGCATGGACTTCCGCCAGATGCTCGACGCGCACATCGAGTCCGGCGCGAAGGCCACCGTCGCCGGCATCCGTCAGCCCATCTCGATGGCATCGCAGTTCGGCGTGATCGACGCGGACACGCAGTCGGGTCGCATCAAGCAGTTCCTCGAGAAGCCCACCGATGCCACGGGACTCGAGGACTCTCCGCACGAGGTCCTCGCATCCATGGGCAACTACATCTTCGACGCCGACGCGCTGATCGCTGCGGTCGAGGCCGATGGGGAGTCTCCCACCT
>NZ_JBEOUR010000031.1:0-37505 GCF_040302605.1 Microbacterium sp. NPDC097977 | reverse complement strand
CTCCTCCCGCAGCTCGCGCAGCGCGGCATCCGTGATCGATGCGTCGCCTCGCTCGAGATGGCCGCCGGGCTGCACCCAGAACCGCCCCTTGCGGTGGAACACGAGCAGCGTGCGCGTGAGCGTCGGGTCGAAGGCGAACGCGGAGGCCGTCGCGTGACGCGGGCCATCGTCGCGCGACACCGGCCCGTCATCGTCGGCGAAGAACGTCGCGAAGTCCTCTCGGGCAGCGCGCTCCCGCTCGGACGACACGGCTGCGCCGTCCACCAGGCGACGCACGTCGGCACCCAGCACGCTCACGAGCGCTCCTCCTTCGCGCGCGGCACGAATCGGGGGATCCAGCGGATGAACCCACCGGCGCCGACCAGTCCGATCACGCCGACGACGGCAGCCGCGATCGGCAGCGAGGCGAGCGCGGTGACCGCCGAGACCATGAGAGGCGCGACCGCGCCTCCGGCATCCGTCAGAGTGCGCCACGACCCGAGGAACGCGGCCGGCTCGCTCTTCGGTGCGACATCGGCCCCGAGGGTCAGCAGAATGCCGCTGGAGAGCCCGTTGCCCACCCCGAGCACCGCGGCGAACATGCCGAACCACAGCACGGACGAGTCGAGATCGTGAGTCAGCGACAGCGCGAGGAACCCCGAGCCCATCAACACCATCGCGGGCATGGCCGCCCACAGCCTGCCGAAGCGGTCCATCACCTGGCCGCTCGCGTAGAAGAGGGCGAAGTCGATGGCGCCCGAGATGCCGACGACCAGCGCGATGGTCGAGGCGTCGAGTCCGAGGGAGAGACCCCACAGCGGCAGCACGACCTGTCGTGCGGACCGGACGGCCGACAGCGACGCCGCCGCGAGTCCGAGACGCCCGAGCACACTGCGCTGCTGCCACATCGTGCGGAAGATCCCCGCCCGCTCCGCCGTGGGGATCGCCCCGCTCACGGCCTCGCCGGAGTCCGACGCGAGGGGAGCGGTGCGCAGAGCGGTCGTCACCGGGATCGTCTTCTCGGGATCCGGGCCGAGCAGCACGAGCAGCACCATGACGACGAGACACCCGAGGAAGAACCAGATCGCGGCGGACTCGGCACCGAACAGCTGCAGCAGCCCGGCCGCGACGAACGGGCCGATGAAGACGCCGAGTCGGAAGCTCCCGCCGAGCAGCGACAGAGCCCGCGCGCGGAACGCGATCGGCACGCGGGTCGTCATGAATGCGTGCCGTGCGAGGCCGAACGCCGCGGCGCAGAAACCGAGAAGGAAGACGGATGCCGCCAGCACGCCGAGCGAGGGAGCGAAGACCATGCCCACGCCCGAGCCGATCGCGATCACTCCCGCGATGACCATCGTCAACCGCTCTCCGATGCGCGACACCGCCCATCCTGCAGGCAGATTGCCGCACAGCTGTCCCACCACGAGCGCCGAGGCGACCAGCGCGGCGAACGCGACATCCGCCCCCATGCGCGAGGCGATCACGGGGATCAGCGGGATCACCGCCCCCTCACCGAGGGAGAAGAGCACCGTGGGGAGGTACACCATCGGCCCGAATCGTCTCAGAACCGTCGATGCGCTGCTCACTCGTTTCACGCTACTCCCGTTCGACGCCGTCCCCGCCTGCGCAGGCGGCACGTTAGGCTGGTCCCGACATGCTCGAACTCGATCTCTCCGCCGACATCCAGGCCCTGCGACTCACCTACGGTGACATTCGCGAGGTCCTCGACGTCGAGGCCATCCGCTCCGACATCGCCCGCCTCAGTGAGGAGGCCGGTGCGCCGGACCTCTGGGACGACCCCGAACGCGCACAGAAGGTGACCAGTGCGCTGAGCCACCGGCAGTCCGCGCTCGCCAGGGTCGAGGGGATCGGCCAGCGGCTCGACGACCTCGAGGTGCTGGTCGGACTCGCGAACGAGATGGGCGACGAGGAGTCGGCCATCGAGGCGCGCGCCGAGCTCAGCGCTCTCACCGAGATGATCAACCAGCTCGAGGTCCAGACGCTCATGGACGGCGAGTATGACGAGCGATCGGCGATCATCACGATCCGCTCCGGCGCCGGCGGCGATGACGCCACCGACTTCGCCGAGATGCTCATGCGCATGTACCTGCGCTGGGCCGAGCGCCACAAGTACCCCGTCAAGGTCATGGACACCTCGTACGCCGAGGGCGCGGGCATCAAGTCGGCGACGTTCGAGATCGACGCGCCGTACGCGTTCGGCACGGTGTCGGTCGAAGCCGGCACGCACCGTCTCGCGCGCATCAGCCCCTTCGGCTCCGCCGACAAGCGGCAGACGTCGTTCGCGGCGGTCGAGGTCATCCCGCTCATGGAGGAGGCGACCGAGGTCGACATCCCCGAGAGCGACATCCGCGTCGACGTGTTCCGCTCATCGGGCCCCGGCGGTCAGTCCGTCAACACCACCGACTCCGCTGTGCGACTCACACACCTTCCGACCGGCATCGTCGTCTCGATGCAGAACGAGAAGTCGCAGATCCAGAACCGTGCGGCCGCGATGCGCGTGCTCCAGACGAGGCTCCTGCTGCAGCAGAAGGAGCAGGAGGCTGCGAAGAAGAAGGAACTCGCCGGCACCATCACGGCCAGCTGGGGCGACCAGATGCGCTCGTACTTCCTCTACGGCCAGCAGCTCGTCAAGGATCTGCGCACCGGACACGAGTCGGGCAACCCCGCCGCCGTGTTCGACGGCGACCTCGACGGGTTCATCTCGGCCGGAATTCGCTGGCGCAAGCGCAAGGACGAAGACTGACCACTCCCGGCGACGAGGACTGACCTCGTCCGGCACGGAGTCCCGCATACACGAGACGCCCGGCGATCACGATGATCGCCGGGCGTCGTCGTATGTCGGTCAGCCCTCGGACGGGGTGAACGCGATGCTCGCGACGTCCTGCAGCAGTTCGTCGGTGAAGGTGATCCGGTACGCGGTGCTCTTGGCGACGTCGAAGGTGATCTTGCCGGATACGGTGTCGCCTTCAGCGAGCTCCTCTGCCACGATGCCGTCGACGTAGTAGTCGTACGTGCCCTCGGTACCCTCGGCGGTCGTGAGTGCGAAGTAGAACGGGTTGACGTAGCTCGTGCCTGATACGCCCGTGAAGGTCACGTCGAGGATCACGTACCCGCCGTTGGTCGAGGGGATGCTCGAACCGTCGTCGGTCGCCCAGGTCGCCGAATTGACCGTGACCTCGCTCGTGCCCGACATCTGCGTGATCGTGAGGGGAGACCCGATCTCGCCCTGGACCACGTCGGTGGGGCCGGTGCCTCCATCGGTGCCGGGATCCGTACCCTCGTCCGTGCCGGGGTCGGAGTCACTCGAGGGCGGTGCGGTCGGCAGGTCGCGCACGACCTGAGCGACGCTCGACGTCACGAACACGATGGCCACGACGACCGCGAGGATCGTGCCGACGACCGACAGGATGAGACCGGCGATGCCCGGCCACTTCTTGCCCTTGAGGAAGATCGAGATCAGCGACACGATGAAGCCGGCGGCCAGCAGGATCCAGCCGAAGACGAAGGTCGCCGGGATGCAGGAGAGGATCGTGCCGAGGCCGGCGATCGCGAGTCCGACGATGCCCACGATGGAGAGGCGCGGCGGTTCGACGGGAGCAGGGCTGCCGTACGGGGCCGGGTAGCCGCCGCCTGCGCCGTATGCCTGGCCGGGCGGAGCGTACGCGGATGCGCCGGGGTACCCGGGCGTCGTCTGGGCGTAGCCGGGGGTTGTCTGGGGGTATCCGGGTGCGCTCTGGTACTGCTGCGGCTGTTCGGGAGCGGCCGCTCCCGGGTAGGAGGCTCCGGCGCCCGGGTACGAGGGGGCGGGGTGTCCGTAGGGCGACCCCGTGTCGCTCAGGGGAGTGGTGGCAGCGGTGGCGCCCGGAGCGGCGAAGCCCTGGTCCGGCCACTGGGGCGCGTTCTCACTCGGGGCCTCGACGCCGTTGTCGGCGGCGTTGTCGCTGGTGTCGGTGTCGGTAGCGGCGGCGTCGGTGGGCGGCCACGTCGCGGCCGGCTCGCCCGCGTCGGATCCGTACGCGGGGGATGCATACGCGGAGCCTGCATCGGCGGACGCGGAGCTGGCATCGGCAGAGCTAGCCGTGTCGGCGTCAGCGCCATCGTTCGGGGCCGGAGTGTTCCAGGACTGGCTCTCGACGGCGGCCACCGAGCCGATCGCGTCTGCGGTCTCGGCGGCGGCAGCATCATGCGGAGCCTCGTCGCGCGCGGCCGCAGCGGTCTCGACGGCTCCGGCGTCGGTACCGGTGACATCGGTACCGGTGACATCGCCACCGGTGACATCCGTTCCGGTCGTGTCGCTTCCGCTCGTGTCAGCGGCGGGCGCTTCGGCGGCCAGGGGAGCGAAGTGCTCGGTCCACTGCGTCCCGTCCCACCAGCGCTGTCGGCCGGATCCGTCGTCGTACCAGCCAGCAGGCGTCGTCATGGTTCCCCCTCGGAGTCGCGTCCACGCGGACGGCATGGATCAGCATCTTCATGTATAGCAGTGCCCGTCGACACTCCGGGGTCGAGCGGGGTGTCGCTCGCGGACTCGATGGACAGCGCGCTTAGGCTCGAAACGCCATGATTCGGTTCGAGAACGTCACGAAGCGCTATCGCGGGACCCTGCGTCCCGCGCTGTCCGAGGTCGACTTCGAAGTCCAACGCGGGGAGTTCGTCTTCCTCGTCGGAGCATCGGGTTCGGGCAAGTCCTCCTGTCTGCGGCTCATCCTGCGCGAAGACGTGCCGACGACCGGCCGCGTCGCCGTGCTCGGGCGCGATCTGAGATCGCTCGCCAACCGCAAGGTCCCCTACTTCCGCCGCCACATCGGATCCGTGTTCCAGGACTTCCGGCTGCTGCCGTCGAAGACCGTCTATCAGAACGTCGCGTTCACGCTCCAGGTGACCGGCTCCTCGAGAGGCTTCATCCAGCAGGCCGTGCCCGAGGCGCTCGCACTGGTGGGACTCGACGGCAAGCAGAAGCGGATGCCGCATGAGCTCTCCGGCGGTGAGCAGCAGCGCGTCGCGATCGCGAGGGCGCTCGTCAACCGCCCACAGGTGCTGCTCGCCGACGAGCCGACCGGAAACCTCGACCCCGCCACGTCGGTCGACATCATGCAGCTGCTCGCGCGTATCAACGCGGGAGGCACGACCGTGCTCATGGCCACGCACGAGGCGGCGTTCGTCGATCAGATGCAGCGCCGGGTCATCGAGCTCCGCGACGGAGTGATGGTCAGGGACGAGGTGCACGGCGGATACGGCGATACCTCGAACATCCCGCGGCTCGTGCCCGAGGAGGTGCGCGGGGCGGCAGCGGCTGCCGCACTCACCGCGGTGCAAGAGGTCCAGCGGCAGACGGCTGACCTCTCCGTCGTGCGTGCGGCCCTCAGCGAGGAGCTCAGCGCTCAGCGACGCGCCGCGGCGACGTCGTCGGACGCCGTGCCGAGCGCCTCGGAGACGCCCGAGGCCCAGGCCGCCCCCTCCGATGCGCCCGTACCGGAGGACACGACGCTCCAGGTGCCGGCCGCGGTGGGCTCGCGCACGCATCCGATCGTGCTGCCCGCCGTGGACGTCGCAGAACTCGGAGTCGCCGATCGCCTCGGCCTGTCCGACGACGGCGCAGATGAAGTGGGGCCGACCTCATGAGAATCGGACTGATCCTCGCCGAGGCCCTCGGTGGCCTTCGTCGCAACATCTCGATGGTGATCTCGGTGGTGCTCGTCACCTTCGTCTCGCTCACGTTCGTCGGCGCGGCGATCCTCATGCAGGGCCAGATCGGCACCATGCGGGGGTACTGGACGGAGCGGGCCCAGGTCGCGGTCTACATGTGCTCGGACATCTCCGAGAAGGACACCTGCGTCGACGGCGGGGCCTCCGAGGAGCAGGTCGACGCGGTGCGCGCGCAACTCGAGGGCGAAGCGCTGTCCCCGCTCATCAGCGAGGTGACGTTCGACTCGAAGGAAGACACCTACGCCAAGCTCGTGGATCAGCTCGGCGAGGACCAGGCCAGCGTCATCACGCCCGACCAGGCCTTCGAGGTCTTCTTCGTCACCATGAAAGACCCGGGGCAGTCGCAGGTGATCGCGGAGGCGTTCAACGGCGTCGCCGGTGTGGAGCAGGTGCAGGACCAGCTGCAGTACCTGGAGCCGCTGTTCTCGGCGCTCACGGTCGCCACCTACATCGCGGTGGGCATAGCCGTGCTCATGCTCATCGCGGCGATCCTGCTGATCGGCACGACCATCAGGCTGTCCGCCTATGCCAGACGCAAGGAGATCGGCATCATGCGCCTCGTGGGCGCGTCGAACCGGTTCATCCAGACACCGTTCGTGCTCGAGGGGGTGTTCGCCGCGTTCCTCGGCTCCGTCCTGGCCAGCGCCGCGGTGGTCGCCGGAGTGCACTTCGGCGTCAACGGCTACCTCCGCGGACGCGTGCCGTTCATCACGACCTGGATCGGGATGCAGGATGCCGCGGTCGTGGTCCCCGTGCTCATCGGCATCGGCGTGCTCCTGGCCGCGCTGTCGGCGGGATTCGCGATCCGCAGATGGCTGCGTACCTGAGCTCGCGGCCGGTATAGACTGACAGGCTGTCGTGTGCCCCGGACGGGGCTCGAGAACCACTGCACGGCACGGATCAGGAGAGAATCATGCCCAGGGAACGCGGGGAGAAGGTCATCGCGACCAATCGTCGCGCACGTCACGACTACGCGATCGAGAAGTCGTACGAGGCGGGGATGGTGCTCACCGGCACCGAGGTCAAGTCGCTGCGTCAGGGACGCGCGAACCTGAGCGACGGCTACGCCTTCGTGAAGGGCAACGAGGTCTTCCTCGACGCCGTGCACATTCCGGAGTACTCGCAGGGGCACTGGACGAACCACGCGTCGAAGCGCGTGCGCAAGCTGCTGCTGCACCGCGAGGAGATCGCGAAGCTCGCCCATGCCGTCTCGGCCGGCGGCTACACGCTGATCCCGCTCAAGCTCTACTTCTCGGACGGACGCGCCAAGGTCGAGATCGCTCTCGCGAAGGGCAAGCGCGAGTACGACAAGCGTCAGACCCTGCGCGAGCGCCAGGACACCCGCGAGGCCGACCGGGCCATGCGGCTGCGCAACCGCGTCGGGGAATGATCAGTCCGCGGCACTGAACCCGAACACGCGCCCGAGGAAGCGCAGTTCGCGCTCGAGTGCGTCGACGATCGTCTCGGACGAGCGGAACCCGTGCCCCTCGCCCGGGTACAGCACGTACTCGTGGTCGACGCCGCGCTCCGCCAGTGCGTCGCGGATGGCCTCGGACTGGGCGGGTGGGACGACGCGGTCGTCTGCCCCCTGCATGAGGAGCACCGGCACGTCGATGCGATCGGCGTGGGTCAGGGGAGACCTCTCGATGTAGAGGTCCTCCGCCTCGGGCAGCGGTCCGACGAGCCCCTCGATGTACGGGGCCTCGAAGTCGTGCGAGTGGGCGCTGAGCATCCGCAGATCGGTCACCCCGTAGCGGCTGATGCCTGCGGCGAAGGTTCCCCCGCGCACGAGCGCCGAGAGCACCGTCCACCCTCCGGCGGAGCTCCCGCGGATCGCGATGCGCGCGGGATCGGCGAGACCCGCATCAGCCAGTCCTCGCGCCGCGGCGATCACGTCGTCGACGTCGACGACGCCCCATCCGCCGTCGAGACGCTCGCGGTAGGCGCGCCCGTAGCCGCTCGATCCGCCGTAGTTCACGTCGAGCACGCCGATCCCGCGGCTCGTGTAGAACGCGATCGCCGAGGACGCAGCTCCCGTCACGTGCGCGGTGGGTCCGCCGTGCACGAGGACGAGATAGGGAGGCAGCTCGCCTTCGGGAGCCGAGACGTCGGGGTGGGAGGGCGGATAGGCGAAGGCGTGCACGGCGCCATGCGCGCCGTCGACCACTATCTGAGATGCCGGCGGCATCCAGGCGCGATCGACAGGCAGGCCGCCCGCGACGGTCGTCACGACGCCGCTGTCCACATCGACGCACCAGACACCGGATGCGGCACGGGAGCTGTCGCCGGTGAGCAGCACACGCGAGCCGCTGACGTCGTCGACGCTGACATGGCCGTCCGCGGGGATGTCCAGGCGCCGCATCCGTCCGTCGTGTTCGACAACGACCACCTCGTCGCGTCCGTCCGTGCGCACGAGCACGATGCGCCCGTCGTCCAACGGCTGATACCAGCGGTTGCCCAGTACCCAGAGGCCGTAGCCCGTGTCGGCGTCGTCCCCCGCGTCGCCGACGGGGACGGGAGCGCCCTCGGGGTCGAGGTGATGCAGGCGCTGACGGTGCAGGGCCCAGCGACCGCTGGGGTCGTCCGCGTACACGAGGGCGTCGTCACCGCCCCACTCCGGCTGCAGCGCGGCCAGGGTCGGAAGCGTCGTGCGTCGTGTTCCGTCGGACACGACGAGCGACGCCTGCTGCCACGGCATCCGCTGACCGGACCATTCGACCCATGCGAGGCGCGTGCCGTCGGGGGAGAGCGCGGGATGCGCGTGGAACGAGGGCCCCTCCGTGATGATCGAGAGTCTCGATGCGTCCTCCGCAGCAGACCCGTCGGTCGGGATCTCGATGATCGCCCGGCGGTGAGGTTCGGATGACAGGTCCTCGCGCACCGCGAACAGCCGCCCCTGCTGCACACGAAGGCCGCCGTGGGCGGGGCCCTGCGGGGTGAGTGGCGCAGGGGCGTCGCCCGGACTCATCCGGTGCACGCGCTGCGTGTCGGCGTCGACGAAGTACAGCGTGCCCGAGGAGTCGGCGGTCCAGGCGCCGCCGCCGTATTCGTGCACGCGGGATCGGGCGCTCCACGGTGCCGGCAGGATCTCTGCGCCTGTGGTGCTGCGCACGGTGCGTCGACCACCCTGGGCGGGGACGCTCTCGCCCCACCAGATCTCGTCGCCGACGAACACGGCGCCGTCGAATCGTGGCGAGGACGCCGCGACGGCCGACGGGGAGAAGGGCGATGGCCAGGTACCGAACGGCGACGACATGGGACGAGCCTACGGCGCGTCCGGGGAGGCCGTCGTCACACGGCGCGGAGCACGGCGACGACCTTGCCGAGCACGACCGACTCGTCGCCGAGGATCGGCTCGAAGGCGGAGTTGCGGGGCAGCAGCCACGTGTGGCCGTCGCGGCGGCGCAGCACCTTGACGGTGGCCTCGCCGTCGAGCATGGCGGCGACGATCTCGCCGTTCTCGGCGCTGTTCTGCGATCGGATGACCACCCAGTCCCCGTCGCAGATGGCGGCGTCGATCATCGATTCGCCCGAGACCTTGAGCATGAACAGATCGCCCTTGCCCACGAGCTGACGGGGCAGGGGGAAGATCTCTTCGACCTGCTGGTCGGCGGTGATCGGGACACCCGCGGCGATCCGCCCCACGAGCGGCACGAGTGCGGCGTCGCCGACGGGTGTGGCGACGTCATCCGGATTCTCGGCACTCGAACCCGGGAGGTCGATGAGGACCTCCATGGCGCGTGTCTTGCCGGGGTCGCGGCGGAGGTAGCCGCTGAGCTCGAGCTGGCCGAGCTGGTGCGTGACGCTCGAGAGCGACTTCAGCCCGACGGCGTCACCGATCTCCCGCATGCTCGGCGGGTAGCCGTAGCGGCTGATCGATGTCTGGATGACCTCGAGGATCGCCATCTGCTTCGGGCTCAGGCTCTTCCGGCGACGCGTGCGGGGGGCGTCGGACTCGGGGGCGGCGATGTCGCTCATGGTGCTCCTCAGGTGTGCGATCCGGCGTCTCAGTTCGAATGTCGGAGGCCCGTGGTGGGGTGTTCGTATCGAAACCGTATCCGAGAATCACCTCGATCTGGAAGATCTGTTCGAGCGTGTCGAGGTATTCACGGCTTGGTTTTTCGAAGAACGCTTGACAGATGTTCGAATTCGAAGATAACTTCGGAACGTAGCTTCGCATTCACGGCTCCCGGCCGAGACGCGAATGCGAACGCTACGCCAACTTCACCGCTCACGCGGTAGATGCAGAGGAGTACGACATGAGCACCATCACCTTCAGCAACGCAGCCATCGTCTCGCCCCGTTCGGCGACGAAGCTCCGGCTGACGGCACGTGGCCGCCGGGTCGTGCTCGCCCTGGCCGCAGTGCCGCTCGCAGTGGGCATCGGATTCGCCGCATTGAGCGGCGGCAGCGCGATGGCCTCGGGCGAGCAGGTCGCCACCGCGTCCTTCGCCTCGGTCACCGTGATGCCGGGAGACACCCTCTGGTCGATCGCCGAGTCGGTGGCACCCGGTGCCGACCCACGCGAGGTCATCGGCGACATCACCCGCCTGAACGCCCTCCGCGGCGGGGCGCTGCAGATCGGCCAGGAGCTGGCGATCCCCGCACAGTACTCGGAGTGAATCGCCGCGGCCCCTCGGTCGCTCATTCACCGTCACCTCGGAGTGAAGCGGTCGTGCGCCGCCTACCATGGGAAGGGTGACTGCATCACTCGACGACCTCCCGCTCCGTGACGATCTCCGAGGGCTCACGCCCTACGGTGCCCCGCAGGCTCCGCTGCCGGTGGCGCTGAACGTGAACGAGAACACGCATCCGATTCCCGACCTCGTGGCGAGCGACATCCTCGACGACATCGCGGTCGCGCTCCGTGACGTCAACCGATACCCGGACCGCGAGTTCACCACACTGCGCGACGGCTTCGCGGACTACCTCGGTCACGGCCTGCAGGCTGAGCAGATCTGGGCCGGAAACGGATCGAACGAAGTGCTGCAGCACATCCTGCAGGCCTTCGGGGGGCCCGGCCGCACGGCGTTCAGCTTCGCGCCGACCTACTCGATGTACCCGCTGATCGCGCAGGGGACCGGTGCCCGCTGGATCGCGGGGACCCGCCAGCCCGACTACACGATCACCCCCGAGGAGGCGGCAGCCCAGGTGGCCGACGCCGACCCGGATGTGATCCTGCTGTGCTCGCCGAACAACCCGACCGGCACCCCGCTCGGGCTCGATGTGATCGAGGCGGTGTATGAGGCGTCCCGGGGCGTCGTGGTGGTCGACGAGGCGTACCAGGAATTCGCCCCACGAGAGGCTCCCTCCGCGCTGACGCTGCTCGA
Source organism: Microbacterium sp. NPDC097977 (assembly GCF_040302605.1). Lineage (NCBI taxonomy): Bacteria > Bacillati > Actinomycetota > Actinomycetes > Micrococcales > Microbacteriaceae > Microbacterium > Microbacterium sp. NPDC097977. Next base: position 26,472 of record NZ_JBEOUR010000031.1, on the reverse strand, counting down.
GGGGCGCCCTCGTCTGGCGGTCTCGCGCACCATGAGCAAGGCCTTCGCGTTCGCGGGTGCCCGCGTCGGATATCTCGCCGCCGACCCCGCGTTCATCGATGCGCTGCGGCTCGTGCGCCTTCCGTATCACCTGAGCGCCCTGACGCAGGCCGCTGCCGTCGCGGCATTGCGCAACTCCGAAGTGATGCTCGGCATGGTCGCCGAGATCGTCGAGCAGCGCGACCGCATCTCGGCGACGCTCGAAGCGCTCGGCTACACGCCCCATGAGTCCTGGTCGAACTTCGTCCTGTTCGGCGGCGTCGCGGATCCACACAGGGTGTGGCAGCAGCTGTACGACCGCGGCGTGCTCGTGCGCGATGTCGGCATCCCCGGACACCTGCGTGTCACCGCGGGAACAGAGGCCGAGACCACGGCATTCCTCGATGCCCTCGCCTCGATAGGATCGGACTCATGAGCACCCCTGCCCCGACACCCCGCACCGCGACGCGCGTGCGCAGCACGTCGGAGTCCACCGTCGAGCTCGAGCTGAACCTCGACGGCACCGGATCCAGCCGCATCGACACCTCGGTGCCGTTCTTCGACCACATGCTGACGGCGTTCGCGAAGCACTCGCTCACCGACCTCACGGTCCGCGCCTCCGGTGACACCCAGATCGACGCCCACCACACGGTCGAAGACATCTCGATCGTGCTCGGACAGGCCATCCGCGAAGCTCTCGGCGACAAGTCGGGGATCTCGCGATACGGAGACGCCCTCGTTCCGCTCGATGAGGCTCTCGCCCAGGCTGTGGTCGACATCTCCGGGCGTCCGTACCTCGTGCACACCGGCGAGCCTGTCGGGTTCGAGCACCACCTCATCGGGGGCCACTTCACCGGCTCGCTCGTGCGGCACACGTTCGAGGCGATCGCGTTCAACGCCGGACTGACCGTGCACGTGCGAGTCCTCGGCGGCCGCGACCCGCATCACATCGCCGAGGCCGAGTACAAGGCGTTCGCTCGGGCCTTCCGCCAGGCCAAGGCCCTCGACCCCCTGGTCGACGGGGTGCCGTCGACCAAGGGAGCGCTGTGAGCGGCGCGCCCAGGGTCGCCGTCTTCGACTACGAATCAGGCAACGTCCATTCTGCGGTGAAGGCTCTCGTCGCCGCGGGCGCCGATGCCGTCCTCACGCGCGATCGCAAGGAGGCGACCGAGGCCGACGGTCTGCTCGTCCCCGGCGTGGGGGCGTTCCAGGCCGTCCGTGAGGCGCTCCACGCCCACGGCGGCGATGAGATCATCGATCGGCGTCTGGCCGGCGGACGCCCGGTGCTCGGCATCTGCGTCGGGATGCAGGTGCTCTTCGCTCACGGCGTCGAGCGTGGACACGATGCGGAGGGGCTCGGCGAATGGCCGGGAGCGGTCACCGAGCTCAACGCGCCGGTGCTGCCGCACATGGGATGGAACACGGTCGAGCCCGGCGCCGACTCGGTGCTGTTCCGGGGCATCGAGCAGGAGCGCTTCTACTTCGTGCACTCCTACGCCGCTCAGTCCTGGGAGCTCGACGTGATCCCGCCGTTCCCGCAGCCGGTTCTCACCTGGTCGACGTACGGCGATCCGTTCCTCGCGGCTGTGGAGAACGGCCCGCTCTCCGCGACGCAGTTCCACCCGGAGAAGTCCGGCGAGGCGGGGATCCAGCTGCTCCGCAACTGGGTCGGCAGCCTGCGCGGCTGAGTCGTCCCGCGCTCGACATCCGCCTGTCGCGAGTGTCGCAGAATAGGCGAAGGTCTCGCGTGTCGTGCGTGACTCAGAAGCCTCGCGCGACCGCGGCCGCGGCGGAGAGCCAGGCGCGCTGAGTGGGTGCAGCCAGCGCACGGAGCCGCAGGTGCCCGTCGACCATCTCGCGGTCGAACGGGATGTCGACGACCTCTCGCGCGAGCGAACGGTAGCCGGCGACGACCTCGGAGACGTCCGCAGCGGATGCTTTCGGGTCCGCTTGGCTGACGACGACGACGGACTCGCGCGCGAGCCGGGCCGAGCGTTCGTCGCGGTCCTCCAGGGCTTCGAGCAGGAGCGCGCCGGCCTCGGCGTGGTCGTCCCGAGTGGTGGTGGCGACGACGATCTGGTCGGCGAGATCGATCATCCGCAACCACATCGGGTCGGATTCGTCGTTGCCGGAGTCGATGATGATCAGGCGGTAGAATTTCGCGGCGACCGCATGGATGGCATCGACGTCGGTGGGGCTCAGCCGATTCTCGTGCGCGAGGCGGATCGGCTTCGACCGGAGCACATCGTACTTCTCCTGCGGCTGGTGGTGCACGAAGTGCGCCAGGTCGGCGGACTGCCCCTGTGCGCCGAGCAGCCGCTGCGTCTGCGGCAGCAGTTCGAGCAGGGTCCTGTCGTGCGCGCCGGTCTCGGTGCGCCAGCCGAGCGTGCCGCGGGTCTGGTTGTTGTCCCAGGCGAGCACTCCCGCACCGCCGTACTGGGCGAAGACCGCCGAGAGCAGGACCGTGGCGGGGGTCTTGCCCGCACCGCCCTTGCCATTGACGATCGCGACGGTGCGAGGACCGGGCCAATGCCGACTGACGGCATGCTCGTCATCACGCACCGCGCGTTCGCGCGAATCGGGGCCCAGCGAGAAGCCCACGCGGTTCAGGAGGCCCCGCGCACCCCGACGGGCGGGTTCCTCGCGTCGCTCGTCCTGCAGGAAGGAACGGCGCTCGACACCCTGCTCGCGCTGCTGGCGTCTCGATGAGGAGGACGCGTGCGGTGCGGCCGCGGAATCGGCGGGCGCGGCGCGGGGCGCCGGGGGTGCGGGCGGCGCGACGATGTCGTCCCGGGACGGGATCCTCGCGGGGGCGGGGGCGGGTGCCGGTGTCGGTGCCTCTCGCTGCGCCTGTGCCGGTGCTGGCGCCGGAGTCGGTGCCGGAGTCGGGGAGGGAGCCGAGGTGTCGGCGGAGGACGGCGACACGGATGCCGCCGGAGACACGGATGCCTCCGGAGTTGGAGCCGGAGTCGGTGCGGAGGTTGCGGCCTGTGCCTGTGCCGGTGCCTGTGCCTGTGCCTGTGCCGGTGCCGGTGCCGGAGAGGAGAGCGGCGGTGAGGCCGGAGGTGCGGACGGCACCGGGGGAGTGGGCGGAGTCATCGCCACGGCCGGCGTGGGAGGCACGGACGGCCCGGGTGCGGGCGCGGGCGGAGTCAGCACCGGGGGGAGGGCGATCGCCGGGGTCGGCCGATCGGCGGACCCGGACGCCGGAGCCTGCGCGCGCGACCAGGCCGCGGCTGCGGCCGCCGCTGCTCGCGTCCCCGGCACGGGGGGACGGTCGGATGCGGCTGTGCGCAGGGGGCGCGTCTGCTCGATGTCGTCGGGGAGCGGTGGCACCGCGGAGGGGGCGACGATCTCCTGCGGCTCGTCGGCCGCAGGGGTCGCACCGGTATCGGGCGTCTCGGGGTTGCCGCGCCGCAGGGGGCCGACTCCACGCGCATCCGCATCGCGCACCATGGAACATCTCCTCACCGACCGAACAGGGGCGTGATCGAGGCTACCGCGTGCCGCCTCCGTTCTCTGCCGTCATCGTTTTGGAGCGGGAGGATGCGCGGGATAGTGTCGATTCTCGTGCCGACGAATCGGCCCTCCCATCTCACCTGAGGACGTCATGAACGACTTCGCGCAGTCCCCATCGCTCTCCCTGCTCCCCGCGGTCGATGTCGCCGGAGGCAAGGCCGTCCGTCTCACCCAGGGCGAGGCGGGCACCGAGACCAGCTACGGCGACCCGTTGGACGCCGCAGGCGAGTGGGTCGCGCAGGGCGCCAAGTGGATCCACCTCGTCGACCTCGATGCGGCCTTCGGGCGCGGCACCAACGCTCCGATCCTGCGCAAGGTCATCAAGCAGTTCAAGAACGTCAACGTCGAGCTCTCTGGCGGCATCCGCGATGACGCCACGCTCGAGGCGGCGCTGGAGAGCGGTGCGACGCGCATCAACCTCGGCACCGCGGCCCTGGAGAACCCCGAGTGGGCCGCCGATGTGATCAGCCGCTACGGCGAGGCGATCGCCGTCGGCCTGGACGTCCGCGGCACCACTCTCGCGGCGCGCGGCTGGACGAAGGAGGGCGGCGACCTCTGGGAGGTCCTCGAGCGCCTCGAAGATGCGGGCTGCAGCCGCTACGTCGTCACCGACGTCACGAAGGACGGCACCCTGAAGGGACCGAACCTCGAGCTGCTGCGCGAGGTCACGGCACGCACCCCCAAGCCCGTGGTCGCCTCGGGCGGCATCTCGAACCTCGACGACATCGCCGCTCTTCGCGAACTCGTCCCGCTCGGCGTCGAGGGCGCCATCGTCGGAAAGGCCCTGTACGCGGGAGCGTTCACGCTGGCCGAGGCGCTGGATGTCGCCGGCGACGACTGACGGGCCGAGCGGCCACGGCGACCACGATCACGCGGCCGGTCACGGCGATTCCGCGGGTGTCCCCTGGGAGGGGCGCAGGTTCGAGTCGAACCCGCATACCGCCGACGACGGGTCTGCCGACCCCGCCCTGCTGGCGGCACTGCTGCGGTTCCGCGCCGGTGAGGGCAGTCAGGTCGAGGTCGTCGACGCCTTCCGCAACGCGAGGATCCTGATCCCTCTGATCGCCGAGAAGGGCGACGAGGGCGTCGCGCCCAGCGGTCTCGCCGTCGACAAGACGCAGGAGCTGTCGATCGTGACGGTGGCCGCACCCGACGGACGTCGCGTGCAGCCGGTGTTCTCGTCCGTCGAGGCGATGCGCACGTGGGATGCCACGGCGCGGCCGATCCCGGTCGAGGCCGTGCGTGCGGCGCTTGCGGCCTCGGCCGAGGACACCGACCTCATCGTGCTCGACCCGACGTCGGACACCGAGTTCATCCTCCGCCGCCCCGCGGTCTGGGCTGTGGCACAGGGACACGCCTGGGAGCCGAGCTTCCTGTCGCCCGAGGTGTTCGGGGCGCTGCAGGAAAGCGTCGCGCACGAGCTGGCTGTGATCGACGTCGCGGTCGCGCCCGGTGATCCCGATGCCCGCCTGCGTGGGCCCGAGCTCGTCGTGGTTCTCGAGCTCGTCGACGGCCTCGAGCGCGAGGTCCTCGATGCCGTGCTGTCGCGCCTCGCGCAGCGCTGGGCGGGCGATGACCGCATCGCCGTCCTCGCCGACTCCCTCACCGTCAAGCTGCGCCGCTCGATCTGATCGGGCCCGCGGTCTGATCGGGCCCGCGGTCTGATGCTGCCCGCAGCCCGGTCAGGATGCAGGACCGATGCACGGATGCAGGGACGGATCGAGTGATCCGTCCCTGCATCCGTGCCGTGATCCTGCATCCGTCCCGTCGAACGCCGCGGAGCCCGGAATCAGGACCTAGTTGACCGGCCCGGTCCACTTCTCGCCCGGGCCCTTGCCGATCGGGTCCGGGATGGGGGACGCCTCGCGGAACGCGAGCTGCAGGGAACGCAGACCGTCGCGCAGCGATCGGGCGTGCATGTCGCTGATCTCGGGCGCTCCCGCGGTGATCAGCCCGGCCAGGGCGTTGATCAGCTTGCGCGCCTCGTCGAGGTCGAGCTGAGCGGCCGCGTCGGGGTCGTCGGCGAGGCCCAGCTTGACGGCCGCCGCGCTCATCAGGTGCACGGCCGCAGTGGTGATCACCTCGACCGCGGGGACGTCGGCGATGTCCCGCGTGGCCGAAGACGCCGCCTCCTCTTGCCGTGCCCAGCGCTCTTCGCGCTCGCGTGCAGCCTCGTCCGATGCCTGGTTCGTCACTTCGCCTTGCCTTCTGTTAGACTGTGTCGGGCTCCGGAGCGTCATGCTCCGGCACGAAAGAGGATTCACTTCCCACCCGCGCTTGCCGTTCCAGGCTACCGGGTCTTGCACTCCACCGGATCTCGTCGTCAGACGGAATCCGGCAGATCGGGTGCGGAGCCGGCGTCTGAATGCCGGTGGGTGGGACGATTCTGACTTCGCCCGGGATGCTGACAGCATCCCGGTGGCCGAATCCACTCGTCTAAGGAGTTCCGCATCAGCGATCCCCGCACCAATGAGCGCATCCGCGTCCCCGAGGTCCGCCTCGTCGGCCCCGCGGGTGAGCAGATCGGCGTCGTCCGCATCGAGGCGGCGCTGCGCCTTGCGCAGGAAGCCGACCTCGACCTCGTCGAGGTCGCACCCAACTCGAAGCCGCCCGTGGTCAAGATCATGGACTACGGCAAGTTCAAGTACGAAGCTGCCCAGAAGGAGAAGGAAGCTCGCCGCAACCAGGCGAACACCATCCTGAAGGAGGTGCGCTTCCGTCTGAAGATCGAGGCGCACGACTACACGACTAAGCTCAAGCGCGCCGAGGGGTTCCTCAAGGCCGGAGACAAGGTCAAGGCGATGATCCTCTTCCGCGGTCGCGAGCAGTCGCGCCCCGAGCAGGGCGTGCGTCTGCTCCGCAAGTTCGCGGAGGATGTCGCCGAACTCGGAACGGTCGAGTCCAACCCGACCATCGACGGTCGCAACATGGTCATGATCGTCGCTCCGATGAAGAGCAAGTCCGAGGCCAAGCAGGAGCAGAACGCCGTTCGCGACGCACAGCGCGCCGACAAGAAGCAGGCTGCTCGCGATGCCAAGACCGAGGCGGATGCACCCGCCCAGGCCACCGCGGAGTAACTCCCGCCCCCAGACTCCCGCACCGCGGGTTGACACCGTCGCCTGAGAAGGCGCCATACGAAGGAAGAGAAGATGCCGAAGCAGAAGACCCACTCGGGTGCTAAGAAGCGCTTCAAGATCACCGGCAGCGGCAAGCTGAAGAAGCAGCAGGCCGGGATGCGCCACAACCTCGAGCACAAGTCGAGCCGTCGCACCCGCCGCCTCAACCAGGACCAGGTGCTGTCGAAGGCTGACACCAAGGTCGCCAAGAAGCTTCTCGGTCGCTGAGCGCCCGAACGCACGAATAGGAACACAGGAAAATGGCAAGAGTCAAGCGGGCGGTAAACGCCCACAAGAAGCGTCGGGTCATCCTCGAGCGCGCCTCCGGCTACCGCGGTCAGCGTTCGCGCCTCTACCGCAAGGCCAAAGAGCAGGTCATCCACTCCCTGGTCTACTCGTACCGTGACCGTCGCAAGCGCAAGGGCGACTTCCGTCGTCTGTGGATCCAGCGCATCAACGCTGCGGCCCGTCAGAACGGCATCACGTACAACCGCTTCATCCAGGGCCTCGGCCTCGCGGGTGTCACGGTCGACCGCCGCATGCTCGCCGACCTCGCGGTCAACGACGCAGCGACGTTCACGACCCTGGTCGAGACGGCGAAGAAGGCACTGCCCTCCGACGTCAACGCACCGAAGTCGGCCGCGTAAGCAGCTCTTCACCACAGTGGGCGCTCTCCTTCGGGAGGGCGCCCACTGTCGTTCCCGTCGCCGTGCACGGCAAGGGCGTCGTCGTTCTCTAGACTGAGATCGTGCTGGAGAACCCGCGTTCGCCCCGAGTCCGAGCTGTCGCGAAGCTCACCAAGCGCAGCGCCCGCAGCGAGACCGGCCTGTTCCTCCTCGAGGGGCCGCAGGCCGTGCGCGAGGCGCTGACCTACAGCCCCGAGGCGATCGTCGAGCTGTTCGCGACGCCGGCCGGCTGGGACAAGCATCCCGACATCCGGGCGAAGGCCGCGTCGGCCGACGTCGAGGTCGAGCACGTCACCGAGTACGTCCTGAACGCGATGGCCGACACGGTCACACCGCAGGGACTCGTCGCGGTCGTGCGGCAGACGCCCACTTCGGTGCGCGACATCTTCGCGGCCTCGCCGCGCCTCGTCGCGATCTGCGAGGAGATCAGGGACCCCGGCAACCTCGGCACGATCATCCGAGCCGCAGACGCGGCGGGTGCGGATGCCGTCGTGCTGACCGGCCGTACGGTCGACCCGTACAACCCGAAAGTCGTGCGCGCCACGACAGGATCGCTCTTCCACCTGCCCGTGTCGGTGGGGGCGGAGCTCGAGGACGTCGTCGAGAAGGCTCACGCCGCGGGGCTGCGGGTGCTCGCCGCCGATGTGAAGGGCGATGATCTGCTGCGTGCCCGCGCAGACGGCGTCCTCGCAGAGCCCACGGCCTGGCTGTTCGGAAACGAGGCCAGAGGGCTCGAGGATGAGGCGCTGGCTCAGGCCGATCAGGTGCTGAAGCTCCCGATCTTCGGTCGTGCGGAGTCGCTGAATCTGGCGACTGCGGCCAGTGTCTGCCTGTACGAGAGCGCCTTCGCGCAGCGCGCAGGCTCCGTCGACTGACCTCCGGCGGGCCGACGTCTCCGTACGAAGCCGCATGTCGGCGGCCGGTCGCCGGGTGAGCTGCCGTGTGCGCGCCCGCACGGCTGATAGATTGAGGCCTGCTCGAGCGGAGAAGGGGCCCCGGAGTCGATGCAGATTCTGATCGTGGAGGACGACGACCGTGTCTCGGCCGCCCTCGAGGCCTTTCTCGCACGATCCGGCTACGCCACGGTGCGCGCCTCGGACGGCGCCGCCGCGCTCGAGCTTCTGGGCGCGGACACCGAGGTCGTCCTGCTCGATCTCGGGCTGCCCGACATCGACGGCGTCGATCTGTGTCGCCGTATCCGTGGCCGTTCGGAGGTGCCCATCGTCATCGTGACGGCGCGCAGTCAGGTGGCGGAGCGCATCAGGGGTCTGCGGGCCGGAGCAGACGACTTCGTCGTCAAGCCCTACGACGTGCACGAGCTTCTGGCTCGCATCGAGGCGGTCACCCGGCGGTCGCGCCCGATCCGCCCCGAGTCCGAGGCGGTGGTGCTCCTGCAGGACGGTGCCGTGCAGATCGATCTCGTGGGCAGGCAGGTGCTCATCGACAGCTCCGCGATCGAGCTCACCCGCAAGGAGTTCGACATCGTCGCGGTGCTGGCCAGGTATCCGGGAGTCGCCGTGCCGAAGGAACGGCTGATCCGCGAGGTGTGGAACACCGACTGGCGCGGCTTCGGGCACTCCCTCGAGGTGCACGTGGGTGCGATCCGCCGCAAGTCCGGCGCGCACCGTCTCATCGAGACCGTGCGCGGCGTGGGCTACCGGCTGGCGGGGTGACGGGCGATGCTGCGCCGTCTCGTCGTGGTGTTCCTCGTGCCGCTGCTGGCCGTCCTGCTGCTGCTCGGCAGCGCGACGGCGTGGAGTGCGACCCGTGGCATCCAACAGGCGTTCTATGCCGAGCAGCTCGGTGACCTCGGGTACTTCGCCGCGAGTGCGCGTCAGGCGCTGCGGTCGGGGAGCACCACGGTGATCGATGCGGAGGTGCAGCGTTTCCACGAGGTGTACGGGACGGAGGTGATGGTCTTCGATCTCGCGGGCGGCATCTGGGCGGCCGGGGGAGCGGCCGACCGGGTCCTCGCGGATGACGAGGCCGCGCGCGTGCGTCTCGCGCTCTCCGGCCGTCGCGCAGACGCTCCGGAACCGGTCTTCCCCTGGATGCTCGCCGAGTCGTCCCTCGCCGAGCCGGTGTTCGACGACGGTGATGTGATCGGGGCCGTGATGGTGTCCGCGGATGTCGATGCGCCCCGTACGCAGATCCTTCAGCAGATCCTCCTTCTCAGCATCGTGTCGATCCTCGCTGTCGGGTTGGGCGTGCTCCTGGTTTTCCAGATGGCACGGTGGGTGCTGTCACCGGTCAGGCGCCTCGACGAGGCGATGGTCGCGATCGAGCGCGGGGCGATGGACGCCCGCGTGTCGGAGGACACCGGACCGCCGGAGCTGCGCCGCATGACGCGGGTGTTCAACGGCATGGCGGACGAGATCGAACGGGTGATGACGCGGCAGCAGGAGTTCGCGCTCAACGCCTCGCACGAACTGCGCAACCCGCTGAACGCCCTGCTGCTGCGCGTCGAGCACCTCTCGACCGGACTCGGAGCGGAGTGGCAGGGCGATATCGAGGAGACCCGCGAGGAGGGGCGACGGATGGTCCGGATCCTCGAGACGCTGCTCGCCCTCGCGCGCGGCGGGCGCGCCGACATCGCCGTCTCGGCCGTCGATCTGAGCGTGCTGGCGGCTCGCCGGGCGGACGCCTGGCGGGATGTCGCCGCGCAGCGCGGGGTCCGGATGCAGGCCGGCGCCGAGGCATCCGTGATGAGTGTGACCGATCGCACGATCGTCGAGAGCGCCCTCGACGCGGTGATCGACAACGCGGTGAAGTTCTCGCCCGCCGACTCGGTCGTGGTGGTCGAGGCATCGAGGGAGGGCGATCTGTGCCGGCTCACGGTGCGCGATCACGGTCCTGGCCTCACGATCGCCGAAGCGGCCTCGGCGGCGGACCGGTTCTGGCGCAGCGAGGACAGCGGCGAGACGCCGGGAACGGGATTGGGGCTGGCGATCGCGACCGACCTGCTGGAGTCGATCGGCGGCGCGCTCGCGGTCTCCTCCGCCGACGGCGGTGGCCTCGTCGTGGCCCTCCTCCTGCCGGACGGAGCGGACGGATGAGCGGTGCCCGAGGGCCGCGTGGGCGGAGGGGATCACGGTGGGGGCGGATCACCGCGGCCGTCCTGGTGCTCGTGATGGCCGGTGCGTCGAGCGCCTGCGCCGGGCGGTCGGAGCACTGGGGCACGGCGCGGTATGTGATCGCCGGAGGAGGGTCGAACGGCCTCTACTTCGCGTACGGCAGCGAGCTCGCGACGGAGCTGTCGTCGTCACTGGACGTGCGGATGGAGGCCGCCGAGACCGCGGGATCGGTCGACAACCTCCTCCGTGTGAGCTCGGGTGAGGCGCTCCTAGGATTCGCGCAGGGCGACGCGGCGGCGGATGCCGTCGCCGGAGCCGGTCCGTTCGCCGAGCCGATGCCCGTGCGGGCGGTCGCCCGGCTGTACGACGAGTACCTGCACGTCGTCGTCCGCGCGGACTCGCCGATCGACTCGCTCGACGATCTGGCTGGACGGCGGGTCTCCCTCGGGGCCGAGAACTCCGGAGTCAACGTCATCGCCTCGCGCGTGCTCGACGCCGCCGGCGTGGACGTGGCCACCATCGAGGATCCGGAGCTGGATCTGGGCGAGTCGATCAGCGCGCTGGAGCGCTCGGACATAGACGGGTTCTTCTGGGTCGGCGGCATACCGACCCCCGGGATCGCCCAGCTCGCCGAGACCGCTCCCGTGCGGCTGCTGCCCATCGAGCAGAGCTGGGTCAACACGGTCAATGCGCGCTACTCCGACGCCTACCGTCCTTCCGACTTCCCGATCGGGCTCTACGGGCTCGATGCGTCCCAGCCGACGATGGCGGTCCCGAACTACCTGGTGACGTCGTCCGAGACCCCGGACGGCATGGTGCGCGACGTCCTCGAGGGCCTCTTCGACGCCAGGACCCGCATCGCCCGGAACGTTCCTGCCGCGGCACTCCTGGACCTGAGGCAGGCCATCTTCTCGGGACCCGTGGCCCTGCATCCCGGCGCGATCGCCTATTACCGGAGCCAGCGGGACTGACCCCTCAAGAAATCCTCAAGAAGTCCTCCCACCGAGGGGCCGCTCTGCCACTCTGAGGATCGATCGCGCTCGATTCGACGGAGAATTCAGATGCCACAGTGCCCACGCCCCTCGCAGAGGCGCGCACTCAGCGACCGTCTCGCCCCGTCGCACGATCGCATCCGGCCGGAGGCCTGCCGCCGCGTTCTCCTCGGGGGAGGGGCGCAGCGGCAGGGACGCCTCCGCGGCTCGCGGGGGCGGGCCGCGGGGCGCTCCGCGTCCGGGGCGCGGTCCGATGCCTCGCGCGGTTACGAACGTGTAAATGTCGCCGCGTCCGTGTGGAGCCACGTGTTCGACCTGGCTAGTTTGGAGAAATGATGACCTCTGGTAAGCCTCTCGTCGTTGTCGACAACGTTCAGAAGCACTACGGCGACTTCCAGGCACTGACCGATATCGATCTCACGGTCAACGCCGGCGAGGTCGTCGTCGTGATCGGCCCGTCGGGTTCCGGCAAGTCGACGCTGTGCCGCACCATCAACCGCCTCGAGACGATCACGAGCGGGTCGATCAGCATCGACGGCAAGGAGCTGCCGGCCGAGGGCAAGGGGCTCGCGAACCTGCGCGCCGACGTCGGCATGGTGTTCCAGTCGTTCAACCTGTTCGCGCATCTCACGATCCTCGAGAACGTGACGCTCGGTCCCATCAAGGTCCGTGGTCTTAAGAAGGCCGCCGCCGAGAAGGAGGCCATGCAGCTCCTCGAGCGCGTCGGCATCGCGAAGCAGGCATCGAAGCTCCCCGCGCAGCTCTCGGGCGGACAGCAGCAGCGCGTGGCGATCGCCCGTGCGCTCGCGATGCACCCCAAGGTGATGCTGTTCGACGAGCCGACCAGCGCACTCGACCCCGAGATGATCAACGAGGTGCTCGATGTCATGGTCGACCTCGCGCACGAGGGGATGACGATGATCGTCGTCACCCATGAGATGGGCTTCGCCCGCAAGGCCGCCGACCGGGTGGTCTTCATGGCCGACGGCCGGATCGTGGAGGAGGCGACTCCTGAGGAGTTCTTCACGAACCCGAAGAGCGACCGTGCCAAGGACTTCCTCTCGAAGCTCCTCACGCACTGACGCGCAGCACGACGCACTTCCGCACTCACGCACTTCACAGACCCTGCACACACAGCACACGAAGGAGACGCACATGCGACGCACACGGACACTGGCAGGCATCGGGATCGCCGCGGCAGCGCTGCTCGCGCTGACCGCCTGCAACAGCGGCAGCCCGTCCAGCCCCGGAGCAGGAACCGGCGGCGAGGAAGAGGGGGGCGACAGCACCTGGTTCGAGGTCGCGACAGACGTCGACCTCGAGGGCAGCCCCACGTTCGACGCGATCAAGGATCGCGACAAGGTCGTCGTCGGCGTCAAGGAGGACCAGCCGGGTCTCGGCTACCTCGACGTGACGACGAACGAGCGCACCGGTTTCGACGTCGACATCGCACGCTGGATCGCTGCATCCCTCGGCTATGACGAGGACAAGATCGAGTTCAAGGCGATCGCCTCCGCGAACCGCGAGCAGGCCATCGTCAACGGTGACATCGACTACTACGTCGGCACCTACTCGATCACCGACAAGCGCAAGGAGCAGATCGCCTTCGCAGGCCCGTACTTCATCACGGGCCAGGGCCTGCTGGTGGCCGCGGACAACGAGGACATCAAGAGCGAGGCCGATCTGACGGCTGACACCACGGTGTGCTCGGCGACGGGCTCCACCCCGATCCAGAACATCCGCGACAACTACCCGGACGTCCCCACCAAGGAGTTCGACCTGTACTCCGCGTGCGTCGAGGCGCTGCTCTCCGGCGAGGTCCAGGCTGTGACCACCGACCAGGCGATCCTGATCGGCTATGCGGCGCAGGACCCCGACAACCTGAAGGTCGTCGGCGAGCCGTTCACCGAGGAGCGCTACGGCGTGGGCGTCGCCAAGGATGACGCGGCACTGCAGGAGTTCATCAACACGATGTTCACCGACGGTGGCGACATCTGGCAGGCGATCTTCGACAAGAACCTCGGTTCCTCCGGCATCGAAGTCAGCCAGCCGGCCGTCGACTGACCGATCGAGGGGGTGGCCGTCCGCGGCCACCCCCTCCTCACAACCCTGAAGGGGAGGACGGCGTGGACGTCATCTTCGGAAACCTCGATCTGTGGGGTGAGGCGCTTCGCAACACCCTGCTGATCTTCTTCGGCGGCGCGGTGCTGGCGCTCATCCTCGGGTTCATCGTCGGAGCGATGCGAGTCGCACCCGTGCCGATCGCACGGGCCGTCGGGACGCTGTACGTGAACCTGATCCGGAACACCCCGCTCACGCTCGTCTTCTTCTTCTTCATCTTCGGCTACCCGCAGCTCGGGCTCCCGAAGCTCAGCACCACGGTGCTCGGCATCCTCGCCATCGGCATCTACACCGCGACCTACGTCGCAGAGGTGATCCGGGCCGGCATCAACACGGTTCCGGTCGGGCAGGCCGAAGCCGCACGCGCGATCGGGCTTCCGTTCGGCCAGGTGATGACGCTGGTGATCCTGCCTCAGGCCTTCCGCTCCGTCGTGCCTCCGATGATGAGCGTGTTCATCGCCCTGTTGAAGAACACCACGGTGGCCGCCGGCTTCTCGGTGCTCGAACTCGGCGCGATCCGCTCCTACCTCAGTGAGCGCGGCGAGAACGCACTCGTCGTCCTGCTCTGGGTCGCCGTCATCTTCGTCGCCCTGGTCCTGCTGCTCAGCTGGCTGCAGCGCTATCTCGAGAACAAGTGGAGGATCGCGCGATGACTTCCGTCCTGTACGACGTCCCCGGTCCCAAGGCCATCCTCCGCAACCGACTGATCGGTGTCGCGACGGTCGTGGTCGTGCTCGCCCTGCTCGGCTTCATCGGCTACCGCTTCTACGAGAGCGGCCAGTTCGACGCCTCACGGTGGTACGTCTTCACGTTCAGCGCCGTGTGGACCCAGATCTTCGGCGCACTCGGTCGCACGCTCGCCGCATTCGGGCTCGCGGCGCTGCTCGCCCTCGTGCTCGGGTTCGTGCTCGCGATCGGACGGATGTCCGACCACGCCTGGGTTCGCATCCCGGTCACCGCGATCACCGAGTTCTTCCGGGCCGTCCCCGTGCTGGTGCTCATGATGCTGCTGTACTACGGACTCCCCGTACTCGGCGTCAAGATGGAGCCGTACTGGGCCGTCGTACTGGCGCTCATGGTCTACAACGGCTCCGTGCTCGCAGAGGTGCTGCGCGCCGGCGTCGAGTCGCTGCCGCGCGGACAGAAGGAGGCCGGGTTCGCGATCGGTCTGCGCAAGAGCGGTGTGATGCGCCTGATCCTGCTGCCGCAGGCGATCCGCGCCATGCTCCCGGTGATCGTCGCACAGCTCGTGGTGACGCTGAAGGACACCGCCCTCGGCTTCATCATCACGTACCCCGAACTGCTGTACTTCGCGAAGCAGCTCACCTCGCAGCAGGGTCGCCCCGTGCTGCAGTCCGCGTTCGTGATCGGCGGCATCTACATCGTCATGTGCCTGATCCTCTCGGGTGTGGCGCGGTGGCTCGAGATCCGCACGCGCCGCTCGCCGAAGCTGAAGGGCTACACCCCGGACGCCGGTGATCGCGATCCACGCCTGCACGGCGACGGAACCGTGACCGAGGTGATCGCGATGCAGCGCGGCGCAGGCAAGTTCGACGGCACGAGCGGCGGCGCAGGACCCTCGTGAGGCGGCGCGGGGTGACCGCCGTGCGCCGGTAGACTCCTGTCTCGTGTCTGAGTCTCCCGAAATCACCCCGGAAGCCGTCGAGGCCGCTGTCGCAGCCGCCCTCGAAGCGATCGCCGCAGCCGCCGATACGGCCGAGCTGAAGGCAGCCCGAGCAGCCCATGTGGCCGACGGTTCGCCGCTCGCCGTGCTGAACGCCTCGATGCGTCAGGTCGCCCCTGAGAACAAGGCCGCGTTCGGCAAGCTCGTCGGCCAGGGTCGTGGGCAGGTGACCAAGGCGCTCGCCGCCAAGGAGGCCGAGCTCGCCGCCGCCGAGGTGGCCGCCCGCCTCGAGGCCGAGCGCGTCGACATCACGGCCGTGCCGTCGCGCACGCGCGTCGGTGCACGGCATCCGCTGACCCTGCTCAGCGAGCAGATCTCCGACATCTTCGTCGGCATGGGATGGGAGATCGCGGAGGGACCGGAGCTCGAGCACGAGTGGTTCAACTTCGACGCCCTGAACTTCGACGTCGACCACCCGGCCCGCCAGGAGCAGGACACGTTCTACGTCGACCCGACGTCGCGTCATCTGGTGATGCGCACGCACACGAGTCCCGTGCAGGTGCGCTCGATGCTCGACCGCGAGGTGCCGATCTACGTGCTGTGCCCCGGCCGGGTCTACCGCACCGACGAGTTCGACGCGACCCACCTGCCGGTGTTCACGCAGTTCGAGGGCCTGGTCATCGACAAGGGCATCTCGATGGCGCACCTCAAGGGCACGCTCGACCATGTCGCGCGTCAGCTCTTCGGGCCCGAGGCGAAGACGCGCTTCCGCACCAACTTCTTCCCCTTCACCGAGCCCTCCGCCGAGCTCGACCTGTGGCACCCGACCTTCAAGGGCGGTGCGCGCTGGATCGAATGGGGCGGCTGCGGCATGGTGAACCCGAACGTGCTGCGCGCGGCGGGCATCGACCCCGATGTCTACAGCGGCTTCGCCTTCGGCATGGGCGTCGAGCGGGCACTGATGTTCCGCAGCGATGTGCAGGACATGAGGGACATGGCAGAGGGCGATGTCCGATTCAGCGAGCAGTACGGGATGGTGGTGTGATGCGCGTCCCGCTTTCGTGGTTGCGTGAGTACGTCGATCTGGCAGCGGATGCGACGCCCGAGGACGTCCTCGCGGCGATGGTCACCGTGGGCTTCGAAGAGGAGGACGTGCACCGCTTCGACATCTCCGGCCCGGTCGTCGTCGGTCAGGTCGTGTCGCTCGAGGCGGAACCGCAGTCCAACGGCAAGACGATCAACTGGTGCCAGGTCGACGTCGGCGCGGCGAACGGCGGCGTCCGCGGCATCGTCTGCGGCGCCCACAACTTCGTCGCAGGCGACAAGGTCGTCGTGACGCTGCCCGGCGCCGTGCTGCCCGGCCCGTTCCCCATCGCGGCACGCAAGACCTACGGGCACGTGTCGGACGGCATGATCGCATCGGCGCGCGAGCTCGGCCTCGGCGACGAGCACAACGGCATCCTCGTGCTCGCGGACCTCGGAATCGACGCGCCCGTCGGCACCGACGCCATCGGCCTGCTCGGGCTCGACGACGTCGCGGTCGAGATCAACGTCACCCCCGACCGCGGGTACGCGTTCTCGCTGCGCGGTGTCGCCCGCGAGTACTCCCACGCCACCGGCTCCTCCTTCCGCGACCCCGCCGAGCGCGACGTCGCCGAGCTGCAGCCCGGCACCGGCCACACGGCGATCGTCGACGATGCGGCACCCATCCGCGGCAGCGCCGGCGCGAGCGAGTTCGTCACCCGCGTGGTGCGCGACGTCGACCCGTCACGGCCGACCCCGCCGTGGATGATCGCCCGTCTGTCGCTCGCCGGCATGCGCTCGCTCGGCATCCTCATCGACATCACGAACTACGTGATGCTCGAGCTCGGCCAGCCGCTGCACGGATACGACCTCGACCGTCTCACCGGCGGCATCACGGTGCGCCGTGCGGCGCACGGCGAGAAGATGACGACCCTCGACGGCCAGGAGCGCACGCTCCACGGCGAGGATCTGCTGATCACGGACGAGTCGGGACCGATCGGCCTCGCGGGGGTCATGGGCGGCGGCACGACCGAGATGAGCGAGTCGACGCGGAACGTCCTCATCGAGGCCGCGACCTTCGACCCGATCACCATCGCCCGCACCGCCCGTCGCCACAAGCTCCCCAGCGAGGCGTCCAAGCGGTTCGAGCGCGGCGTCGACCCGCTGGTGCCGTTCGTGGCGGCGCGCCGGGCCGCGGATCTCATGGTCGAGCTCGCCGGAGGATCGCTCACCGACGAGGGTGGAGCGCTGTTCGCGGAGGTCTTCGTCGGCGACATCCACCTGCCCGAAGGCTTCGTGCAGGCGCTGATCGGCGTCGACTACACGGATGCCGAGATCACCGACGCTCTGACGATGATCGGCGCCGAGGTCACCGCGGCCGAGGGCGGCTGGCTCGTCATCCCGCCGACCTGGCGTCCCGACATCACCGACAAGTGGTCCCTCGCCGAGGAGGTCGCCCGCATCCACGGTCTCGACCGCATCCCCTCGGTGCTTCCGACGCCGCCTTCCGGTCGTGGTCTGACCGCGCACCAGCAGGGTCGCCGGCGGGTGGCCGACGCCCTCGCCGCGGCGGGACTCGTCGAGACGCCGTCGTTCCCGTTCACCACGGCGGCCGAGAACGACCTGCACGGCTCCGCATCGGGAGAGCACCTGCCCAGCATCCGGCTCGCGAACCCCCTCGACGGATCCGCGCCGTTCCTGCGCCGCTCGCTCATCCCGGGCCTGCTGCAGATCGCACATCGGAACATCTCGCGCGGCCTCACGGATCTCTCGCTGTTCGAGACCGGTGTCGTCTTCCTGCCCGAGCCCGGTGTCGAGTACGGCACCGACGAGGTCCCGCCGCTCGGTGAGCGCCCGTCGGACGAGACGCTGGCAGCGCTGAACGCCTCGATCCCGCCGCAGCATCGTCACGTCGCCGTGCTGCTCACCGGGAACGTCGTCGTGCGCCAGCCCGGCCGCACCGCCGAGGTCGCGGGTCTCTCCGAGGCTCTCGACGCGGTCCGTGTGATCGGTGCCGCCGCCGGGGTCGACATCGATGTCGCGCAGGGGCGTCGCGCCGCTCTGCACCCGGGGCGTACCGGCGTGCTGTCGGTCGCGGGCGTCGAGATCGGATACATCGGCGAGCTGCACCCCGACGTCTCGGCCGCGGCCGACCTGCCGGGGCGAGCCACGGTGCTCGAACTCGATCTCGACGGCATCCTCACGCTCGCGACCCCTCGTGCCGTGGCGGCATCGTTGTCGACGTTCCCTGCCGCCACCCAGGACGTGTCCCTGGTGATCGACGCGGGCGTCGCCGCCGGCGAGGTGCGCGAGGCGCTGGCCGAGGGGGCAGGGTCGCTGCTCGAGGGCATCCGCCTCGTCGACGACTACCGCGGCGACGGCCTCCCGACCGGGCAGAAGAGCCTCACGTTCGCGCTGCGCTTCCGTGCCGATGACCGCACGCTGACCGCCGCGGAGGCGACCGAGGCGAAGCTCGCCGGTGTCGCCGTCGCGTCCGAGCGCTTCGGTGCGATCCTGCGCGACTGATCCGCAGCGCTCATTGCACGAGGCCCGCCTCCTCTCGGGGATGCGGGCCTCGTGCACGCTCAGCCTCTCGGAACGGGCGGCGATAGCGTGTGCTGATGAGCATCCTCCCTCACAGCACTCCCGCGGCGGTGCCCGACGGTGTCCGGCCGATGGGCGAGGCGCCGTTCCTCCGGCCCGGAGACCAGATCGACTGGCACTATCGCCCGCCCGGCTGGCAGCCGGGCGACGCGTCGACGATCACGCCCATGCGCGTGGTGCGCGACGACGAGCACGGGCTGGTGGCCTGGCTCGCACCCGGGACGCTCCAGGAGGCGCAGGGGACGACCGAGGGGGAGCGCATCCGCACCGTGCCACTGGACCGCCGCTGGCTCGACCCTCGTACGCGCATCGTGGAGGAGTGGTGGGGCAACGGGATCCTGCGCATCGCACCCGCCGGCGCCGCCTGGTCCGTGTGGCTGTTCTGGAGCGCGGCGGAGGGGTCGCACTGGCGCTTCGCGGGCTGGTACGTGAACCTCGAGAACGCGCATCTGCGCACCGATCGAGACACGTACTCGTCGGATCACATCCTCGACGTGCAGATCGACGCCGAGGGGAGCGTGCGCCTCAAGGACGAGGACGAGCTGGCGGCCGCCATCGAGCAGGGCCGGCTCACGGGTGAGCAGGCCGCGCAGATCGAGCGCCATGCATCCGCTGCGATCGAGTCGTTCCGGGCGGGCGACTGGCCCTTCGACCCCGAGTGGCAGCTGTGGCGCCCCGACCCCTCATGGACGGTCCCCGAGCTCTCCGGCATCGGAGAGCTGCGCAGAAGGTGAGCGCGGCATCCGCCCTGAGCGGACGCCCCTTCCCCTGCGCGGCGGATGCTGGTGGCATGGGCGCATGACAGATGTGCTGATCCTCGGAGGAACGGGCTGGCTGTCGGGCTGCATCGCCCGACGGATGCTGATGAACGGGGCGACCGTGATGTGCCTCGCGCGGGGTGGGCGGCCGTCGCCTGACGGCGCGAGCCTCGTGCTGGCCGACCGCGACGACCTCGCGGCGTACGACGCCGTGTCGGCTCGCGACTGGGATCACGTGATCGACGTCTCCTCGCGTGCGGAGCACGTCGACCGGGCCGTGGCCGCGCTGGGCGACAGGGCGGCCCGGTGGACCTACATCTCGTCGGTGTCGGTGTACGCCGACGACGAGACGGTCGGTGCGGACGAGTCGGCTCCGCTGCACGCCCCGGCGGAAACCGGTGACGACGAGTACGGCGCGCAGAAGGTCGCGGCCGAGAACGCCGTGCGCGCCCTGGGAGAGCGTGCGCTGATCGTGCGGCCCGGTCTCATCGTGGGCGAGGGCGACCCGAGCGATCGCTTCGGCTACTGGGCCGCGGCGTTCCTCCGCTCGCAGGACGGACCCGTGCTGGTGCCGAGCTCCGAGGCACGCCACGCGCAGGTGATCGATGTCGACGACCTGGCGGAGTTCGTCGCGACGGCGTCGGCGACCGGGATCGTCGACGCCGTGGGCGACCCTCATCCGCTCGCCGATGTCCTCTCCTCCTTCCGCCGCGCTGCGGACCACCGTGGCGAGATCGTGACGGTCGACGACGAGCGGCTGATCGAGAAGGGCGTCGCGTACTGGGCGGGGGAGCGATCGCTTCCGCTCTGGCTCCCGACCGACATGACCGGTTTCATGACCCGGGCGAACACGCGGTACCGCGCCGCGGGCGGTGTGCTGCGGCCCCTCGCCGAGACGATCGCGACCGTCGTCGCCGACGAGCAGGAGCGAGGAACCGATCGCGACAGGCGCGCCGGGCTCACCCGTGTCGACGAGATCGAGCTGCTGCAGCGACGAGGGTGATCTCCGGGCGTCGCTAGACTTCGAGCAGTGACACGGGGTGCCGCATCCGCGGCTGAGAACAGACCCGTCGAACCTGATCTAGTTCGTACTAGCGAAGGGATGTCGCGGTGAGCGATCGTCTGCGTCCGGAATCCGAATCGACCCTGGCGGCCTCGGCCGCCCAACTGCTGTCCGCGCTGCGTGGGTCGCCACCGCTGACCCACTGCATCACCAACACCGTCGTCACCGGGTTCACGGCCAACGTGCTGCTGGCTCTCGGGGCGGCACCCGCGATGGTCGACATCGTCGACGAGGCGGGGCTCTTCGCGGGAGTCGCGTCCGGGACGCTGATCAACCTCGGAACCCCGACTCCCGAGCAACGTGCCGCGAGTCTCGAAGCCGTCGCCGGTGCTGTCGCCGCGGGCACACCCTGGGTTCTCGATCCGGTCGCGATCGGTTCGCTGCCCGTGCGCACGGCGCTCGCACACGACCTCGTCGTCTCGCGGCCCACGGCGATCCGCGGGAACGCCTCCGAGATCCTCGCACTCGCAGGGCTCACCGCCGGGGGTCGGGGCGTCGATGCCACCGACACCACCGATGCCGCCTCCGACGCCGCCCTCGCCCTCGCCGCCCGTCACGGTTCGGTCGTCGCCGTCTCGGGACCCGTCGACCTGATCACCGACGGGCGGCGCATCGTGCGGATCGCGAACGGCGACGAGCTGCTCACCAGGGTCACCGGTGGCGGGTGCGCACTGGGCGCCTTGATGGCCGCCTTCCTGGGGACTGCCCGCACGGTCGGGATCGATCCGCTGACCGCCGTCGCGTCGGCGAGCCTGGTGTACACGGTCGCGGCGGAGCGCGCCGCCACACGGGCCTCGGGCCCCGGCAGCTTCGCGGTCGAGCTCCTCGACGCGCTCGCGTCGGTGGGGCCGCGTGACATCGCTGACGCGGCACGGGTCGAGGAGCGTGCGCTGTGATCGCGGACCTCTCGCTGTACCTGGTCACGGACCCGGATCTCTGCGGGGAACGCGGTGTCGTCGAGACTGTCCGCCGCGCCGTCGACGGGGGTGTGCGGATCGTGCAGCTGCGGGACAAGACGGCGACGGATGCCGAGACCACGGCGCAGCTCGTCGAGCTCTCGCGCGTGATCGACGGTCGGGCACTTCTGGTCGTGAATGACCGCCTGGATGCCGCCATCGCCGCGCGGGAGCAGGGTGCGCGGGTCGACGGCATCCATCTCGGGCAGGGCGATGCATCGGTGCTGCGCGCGAGAGAAGCTCTGGGCGCCGAGGCGCTCATCGGCCTCACGGCGAACAGTCGGGAGCACTTCGAGGCTGTGCGCGCGCTGCCGCCCGACACGATCGACTACCTGGGCGTCGGCGTCGTCCGCCCCACCGCCACCAAGCCCGACCATCCGCCGGCCCTCGGCGTCGAGGGCTTCCGTGCCCTCGTCGAGACGACCGTGCTCCCGTGCGTGGCGATAGGAGGGGTGGGCATCGACGACACCGAGCGGCTGCGGAGCGCGGGTGCGGCCGGCCTCGCCGTGGTCTCGGCGCTGTGCGCGGCTGCGGATCCGGCCGAGACCGCTGAGGTGTTCGTGCGTCGTTGGCGCGCGGCGGGCACGCCACGGGTGCTCAGCATCGCCGGGAGCGACCCGTCCGGCGGAGCCGGGATCCAGGCGGACCTCAAGTCGATCGCCGCGAACGGCGGTTACGGCATGGCGGCGCTCACTGCGCTGACCGCTCAGAACACCACCGGTGTGCGGGGCGTTCATGTGCCGCCCGCTGCCTTCCTGCGCGAGCAGCTCGACGCGATCTCCGACGACATCGTCGTCGACGCGGTCAAGGTCGGGATGCTCGCGAACGCCGACGTCATCCGCACGGTCGCCGACTGGCTCGATGCCGTTCGGCCGCCGATCGTCGTCCTCGATCCGGTGATGGTCGCCACCAGTGGCGACAGGCTGCTCGACCGGGATGCCGAGGCGGCATTGCGCGAGCTCCTCCGGCGTGCACACGTCGTCACCCCCAATCTCGGCGAGCTCGCCGTGCTGGCCGGGCGGACGATCTCGGGATGGGACGACGCGCTCGCGGCCGCGGAGGATCTGTCGACGGCGATCGGGGCGGCCGTCCTGGTCAAGGGCGGGCACCTCGAGGGGGACGACGTGCCCGACGCGCTCGTGGACACCGGAGAGGGAGTGCGATGCGAGTTCCCGGGCCGTCGGATCCGCACCGCGAACACCCACGGCACGGGGTGCTCGCTCTCGTCCGCGCTGGCCACACGTCTGGCTCGCGGCGAGTCGGCCGTCGACGCCGTCGCCGCGACCCGGGCGTGGCTGCGCGAGGCGCTGCGCGAGAGCGAGGCGCTGAACGTCGGTCGTGGTCACGGACCGGTCAGCCACTTCGCGGGGCTGTGGGAGCGCGGCGGGCTCGAGACGAGACCGACGCCGGAGCAGATCCGCGCCGAGTGGTGGACGCGCACGGCCGATGTGAGGGCGAGGATCGACGAGCTCCCCTTCATCCGCGGCCTGGCCGACGGCACTCTCGCTCGGGAGCCGTTCGTGTTCTACCTCGCGCAGGACGCGCTGTACCTTCGCGAGTACGCCCGCGTGCTCGCCGAAGCCTCACGCCTCGCTCCCACTCCGCACGAGCAGGCGTTCTGGGCGCGTTCCGCCGAGGGGGCGATCATCGGAGAGCTCGAGCTGCACGCGTCGTGGCTGACCCCGGGTGAGGGCGTGGATGCGGCGATGTTCTCGGTCGCTCCCGCTCCCGCGACCGTGGCGTACCTCGACCATCTGCGCTCCGTGGCGTTCGGCGGTGACTACGCCGAGCTCGTCGCCGCGATCCTGCCGTGCTTCTGGCTCTACACCGACCTCGGCCGGCGCCTGCACGCGGGGGAGTTCGGCGAGTCCGCGCAGGATCCCCGGCACCCGTACGCCTCCTGGCTCGCGACCTACGCGGACCCGGCGTTCGAGGATGCGACGGCTGAGGCGATCGCCCTCGTCTCGGCCGCAGCGGCGACCGCCGCGCCCGCCACCCGGGACCGGATGCTCCGCGCGTTCGAGGTGTCGAGCGCCCACGAGCTCGCCTTCTTCGCCGCACCGTCAGCCACCGCGGTCTCTCCGTGACGGAGCGGATTTGCGCATGCCGCGACGAGCGCGCTATCGTCGCGGCATGTCCTCGGCCGCCGCCTTCGCTCCCGCCACGCGGTTCCTGAGCGCGCGCAGCGAGTCGAAGAGCGTTCCGAGCGTCGTCGCCGTGCGCCGACGCCGCAGCGGCCGCCGACTCTAGGCGACCCTGCGCTTCTGCCTGCACGTGCACGGCGGTCGAGTGCCGGTGTCGCCGCCTCCGGTCCCCGACACCGCTCCCTCGAATTCCCCGAGGGGTCCGACCGTTAAGGTAGAAGCATGACGTACTCCGTCGCCGTCTCCGGCGCATCCGGCTACGCGGGCGGCGAGATCCTGCGCCTCCTCGCGTCCCATCCCGACATCGAGATCCGCACGGTCACCGCGCATTCGAATGCCGGACAGCCGTTGGTCGAGCATCAGCCGCACCTGCGCTCGCTCGCCCACCTCACCCTTCAGGACACGACCCCCGAGATCCTCGCGGGGCACGACATCGTCTTCCTCGCTCTGCCGCACGGGCAGTCCGGTCAGTACACCGACGCGCTCGGCGCCACGCCGCTCGTGATCGACGCCGGAGCCGACCACCGCCTGACCTCGCGCGCATCATGGGATGCGTTCTACGGCGGCGACTTCCACGAGCCGTGGGCGTACGGCGTGCCCGAACTGCTCGTCGGCGGCGCCAAGCAGCGCGAGACCCTGCGCACGGCGACGCGCATCGCAGCCCCCGGCTGCAACGCGTCGACCGTGAGCCTGAGCCTCGCACCCGGCGTCGCGGCGGGAGTGATCGACCCCGGCGACATCGTGTCGGTGCTCGCCGTCGGTCCGTCGGGGGCGGGGAAGAGCCTCAAGACCACCCTGCTCGGCAGCGAGATCCTCGGCACGGCCAATCCCTACGCGGTCGGCGGCACCCACCGGCACATCCCCGAGATCAGGCAGGCGCTCGCCGCCGCGTCCGGGGCGGCACCCGAGGGCATCCGCATCTCTTTCACGCCCGTGATCGTCCCGATGGCGCGAGGGATCCTGGCGACCTCGACCGCGCCGATCGTCGACGGCGTCAGCGATGCCGAGATCCGGGCGGCGTGGGAGCAGGCATACGGCGACGAGACCTTCGTGCAGCTGCTGCCCGAAGGGCACTTCCCGCGCACCGCCGACGTCCTCGGCGCGAACACCGCGCTCATCGGACTCGCGATCGATCGCGCGGCGAACCGCGTGACCGTGGTCACGGCGGTCGACAATCTCGTCAAGGGCACCGCAGGCGCTGCCATCCAATCCATGAACCTCGCGCTGGGACTGCCCGAGTCCCGCGCCCTCTCAGTGAACGGAGTCGCGCCGTGAGCGTCACCGCCCCCGCAGGATTCGAGGCGGCCGGAGTCGCCGCCGGTCTGAAGTCGACCGGCAAGCCCGATGTCGCCGTGGTCGTCAATCGAGGTCCCCGCAAGGTCGGCGCCGCCGTCTTCACGAGCAACCGCGCCAAGGCCAACCCGATCATCTGGTCGCAGCAGGCCGTCGCCGACCGGATCGTCGAGGCCGTCGTGCTGAACTCGGGCGGAGCGAACTGCTTCACGGGCAGCTTCGGCTTCCAGACGACGCATCAGACCGCCGAGAAGGCGGCGGAGCTCCTGGGCGTCAGCGCCGGCGACGTGCTCGTCTGCTCGACCGGTCTCATCGGCGTCGGCGACGAGGTCTTCCGCGGCAAGGTCCTCGCCGGCACCGAGCAGGCCATCGCCGAGCTCTCGTCCGAGGGCGGCGAGGTCGCGGCCGAGGCGATCATGACCACAGACAGTGTGGCGAAGACCGCCGTCGTGAGCCGTGACGGCTGGACCATCGGCGGGATGGCGAAGGGGGCGGGCATGCTGGCCCCGGGCCTCGCCACCATGCTGGTCGTCATCACCACGGATGCCGTGCTCGAACCGCTCGACGCGGATGCCGCGCTGCGTGCCGCGACCGGAACCACGTTCGACCGGCTCGACTCCGACGGGTGCATGTCGACCAACGACCAGGTCACGCTGCTCGCCAACGGCGCGTCGGGGATCGTCCCCGACGTCGAGGAGTTCTCGGCGGCCCTCGCCGAGCTGTGCCTGCAGCTCGCGGTCAAGCTGCAGGGCGACGCCGAGGGCGCGAGCCATGACATCACCATCGAGGTGCAGCACGCGATGTCCGAGGGGGAGGCCGTGGAGGTCGGTCGCTCGGTCGCGCGGAACAACCTCTTCAAAGCCGCCATCTTCGGCAACGACCCCAACTGGGGCCGGGTGCTCGCGGCCATCGGCACGACGAACGCACAGTTCGACCCGTACGACGTGGACGTGTGGATGAACGGCGTCCGGGTGTGCAGCGAGGGCGGTCCCGATCGCCCGCGCGAGGAGGTCGACCTGACCCCGCGTGCGACCCACTTGGTCATCGATCTGAAGATGGGCGAGGCCACGGCCACGATCCTCACGAACGACCTCACCCACGACTACGTCCACGAGAACAGCGCCTACGCCTCATGACCGACATCCAGGACGTCACCCCGGACGTCGCCGCCGTGAAGGCCGCGACGCTCATCGAGTCGCTGCCGTGGCTGAAGAGGTTCCGCGACCAGATCGTCGTCGTCAAGTACGGCGGCAATGCGATGGTCTCCGACGAGCTGCAGGAGGCGTTCGCACAGGACATCGCCTACCTCCGCTACGTGGGCGTGCTGCCGGTCGTCGTGCACGGCGGCGGTCCGCAGATCT
Organism: Microbacterium sp. NPDC097977; assembly: GCF_040302605.1. NCBI lineage: Bacteria > Bacillati > Actinomycetota > Actinomycetes > Micrococcales > Microbacteriaceae > Microbacterium > Microbacterium sp. NPDC097977. The sequence continues at coordinate 120 of NZ_JBEOUR010000031.1, read as the reverse complement.
CGAACATGCTGCAGCGACTCGAGATCCCCAGTGAGTTCAAGGGCGGCTACCGGGTCACCAACACCGAGGCGATCAGCGTCGTGCGCATGGTGCTCACCGGCCAGGTCAACCCGCAGCTCG
>NZ_JBEOUR010000030.1:0-37576 GCF_040302605.1 Microbacterium sp. NPDC097977 | reverse complement strand
ATGCAGGTTGAGGTGCGAGACGTCTCCGCCGAGGTCGCCGAATCGGGCGTAGCCGAGCAGCGCGTTCAGGTTCGCGCCGTCGACGTAGACCTGTCCGCCGGCCTCATGGACGGCATCCGTGATCTGCACCACATCCTGCTCGTAGACGCCGTGCGTCGACGGGTAGGTGATCATCAGCGCCGACAGTTCATCGGCGTTCGTCGCGATCTTCGCCCGCAGGTCGTCGAGATCGACGTTGCCGAGCTCGTCGCAGGCGACCACGACGACCTTCATCCCCGCGAGCACGGCGGAGGCCGCGTTGGTGCCGTGGGCGGACGACGGGATCAGGCACACCGTGCGCTGCGTGTCGCCGTTCGCGAGGTGGTAGCCGCGGATCGCGAGGAGCCCGGCGAGCTCGCCCTGCGAGCCGGCGTTCGGCTGCAGCGAGACGGCGTCGTATCCCGTCACCTCGGCGAGCCACGCCTCGAGCTGGGTGATCATGTCGAGGTAGCCCCCGACGTCAGATGCCGGAGCGAACGGGTGGATGCCCGCGAACTCGGGCCACGTGATCGACGCCATCTCGGTGGCCGCGTTGAGCTTCATGGTGCACGAACCGAGCGGGATCATGCCGCGGTCGAGCGCGTAGTCGCGATCCGCGAGGCTCTTCAGGTAGCGCATCATCGCGGTCTCGCTGCGGTGGGCGTGGAAGACCGGGTGGGTGAGGTACTCGTCCTGTCGGAGCAGGTCCTCGGGAAGAGCGCCGCGAGATCCGGAGCCGAAGAAACCGAAGGCACGCTCCCGCGGGCCGCCGAAAATCTGAGCGACCCGGTGGAGCTCGCTGACGGTCGTCGTCTCGTCGACCGAGAGCCCGACCGTGTCGGCATCGACCGCGTGCAGCAGGATGCCGGAGTCGTGAGCCTGTGCGACGATCTCGGCCGCCCGGGCCGGGACCCGCACCCGCAGGGTGTCGAAGAACGCGTCGTGCACGAGGTCGGCTCCCGCGTCGGCGAGCCAGTCCCGCAGCATGACGGTCTTCGCCGCGACCTCGCCGGCGATCGCCTTCAGCCCGTCGGGACCGTGGTAGACCGCGTACATCGAGGCCATCACCGCGAGCAGGACCTGCGCGGTGCAGATGTTGCTCGTGGCCTTCTCACGACGGATGTGCTGCTCCCGCGTCTGCAGCGACAGACGGTACGCGGGCTTGCCGTCGGCATCGACCGACACGCCCACGAGGCGCCCAGGCAGCTGGCGCTCGAGACCCGCACGCACGGCCATGTAGCCCGCATGAGGGCCGCCGAAGCCGAGAGGGACGCCGAAGCGCTGCGTCGTGCCGACCGCGACGTCTGCGCCGAGCGAGCCCGGCGACGCGATCAGGGTGAGCGCGAGCAGGTCGGCCGCGACCACGGCGAGTCCGCCCGCCACGTGCGCGGCGTCGATCACGGCGCTCGGATCCCAGACGCGTCCGGACGCACCCGGGTACTGCACGAACACGCCGAACAGCTCGGCGGGGAGCTCCTCGCCCGCGGCGAAGTCCACGTCGACGAGTTCGATGCCCACGGCCTCGGCCCTCGTCTCGAGCAGCGCCTTCGTCTGCGGGAAGGCATCGGCGTCGACGGCGAACACGTTCGACGCCTTCTTCGACGCACGGCGTGCCAGCAGCATCCCCTCCACGACCGCGGTGGACTCGTCCAGCATCGACGCGTTCGCGGTGGTCAGACCGGTGAGTTCGGCGACCATGGTCTGGAAGTTGATGAGGGCCTCGAGACGGCCCTGGGAGATCTCCGGCTGATAGGGCGTGTAGGCGGTGTACCAGGACGGGTTCTCCAGCACGTTGCGCTGGATCACCTGCGGGGTGATCGTGCCGTAGTAGCCGAGGCCGATCATCGGCCGGTTCACCGTGTTGCGAGCGGCGAGCGCGCGCAGCTCCGCCAGCGCTTCGGTCTCGCTCGCGGCGCGCGGGATGACCGAGTCCGCGGAGGCGTCGGTGAAGATCGACGAGGGCACGGCCTGGCGCATCAGCGCCTCGACAGGGCTCCAGTCCTCGAGGGAGGACTCGACACCCAGCGCGTCGAGCATCAGACGCTGGGAGGAGGCGGTGGTTCCGATGTGACGATCGGCGAAGGAGACCACTGGTCGATCAGCCCTCCGTGAGAGCGACGTACGCGTCGCGGTCCATCAGGCCGTCGAGCGCTCCCGCGGCGACCGAGACCTTGAGCAGCCACCCTCCGGCGAACGGCTCGGCGTTCACGAGCGAGGGGTCGTCCACCACGGCGTCGTTGATCTCGACGACCGTGCCGCTGACGGGGGCGTACAGCTCCCCGACGGACTTGGTCGACTCGATCTCGCCGACCACGGAACCCGCCGTGATCTCGGTTCCCACCGCGGGGAGCTCGACGAAGACGACGTCGCCGAGCTTGTCGGCCGCGTAGTCGGTGATGCCGACGGTGGCGGTGCCGCCGTCTGAGGCGATCCACTCGTGCTCGTCGGTGTAGCTGAGTGCGTTGAGGTCGGTCATTTGGTCCTCCGATAGAAAGGCAGAGCGGTCACGGTCGCGGGGATCCTGGTCCCCCGCACATCAAGGAATACTGCGGTTCCCTCCGCAGCAGAAGACGGTGCGACGTAGGCCATCGCGATCGGATGGCCGAGTGTCGGGCTGAGCGCGCCGCTCGTGATCTCACCCAGGACGACGCCGTCCTGGTCGACGACCGGGTACCCGGCGCGACCCGCGCGCCTGCCCTCGGCGACCAGACCGACCAGCACGGGCGCGTCGGCGGCGGCGGGCGTGGCGTCCTTGCCGATGAAGCTCTCCTTGTCGGAGACGACGACCCGACCGAGTCCGGCCTGCGCGGGTGTGATCTCGCGCGACAGCTCGTGGCCGTACAACGGCATGCCCGCCTCGAGACGAAGGGTGTCGCGGGCGGCGAGACCCGCGGGCACGAGCTCGTGCGCGTTCCCGGCCGCCACGACCGCATCCCACAGCGCCGGCGCGTCCGCCGCGCGGACGAGCAGCTCGAAGCCGTCCTCCCCGGTGTAGCCGGTGCGGGCGATCAGCAGGGGCGACCCGAGGAAGGTCGCGTCGGCCCACGCGTAGTATCGCTGCTCGGCCCAGGGCACCGAGACCTCGGAGATGCCCTCGGTCGCCGCGACGATCGCCTCGGCGGCGGGTCCCTGCACGGCGAGCAGCGCGTACTCGTCCGAGACGTCCTCGACGTCGACGCCGCGGTCCCCGAGGAAGCCCTCGAAGGTGCGCTCCTCCCCTGCGACGAGTTCCGGGCGCTCGCGCTCGACCATCGAGGGGAACGAGCGGATGCGCGACGCGAAGGCGGAGTCGACGAAACCGCGGTTGCCGGCGTTGGCGATCACCAGGAACCGGTCTTCGGCGAGTCGGTAGACGATCACGTCGTCGACGATGCCGCCGTCGTCGGCGAGCATCAGCGAGTACTTCGCCTTGCCCACGGCCATCGCGGACAGCCGCCCGGCGAGCGCGTAGTCGAGGAAGTGCGCGGCGAAGTCGCCGGTGACCAGGAACTCGGCCATGTGCGAGATGTCGAAGATCCCGGCGGACCGGCGCACGGCGTGGTGTTCGGCGAGATCCGAGGTGTAGCGCACCGGCATCTGCCAGCCGCCGAAGTCGGTGAATGACGCGCCGAGCGCTTCGTGGCGTTCGCGGAGCGGGGTGTAGCGAGGGTCGGACATGGAGTTCTCCCGGGCTGGGTCGGGAGGAACGGCGCTGCCGCTCCTCGGAACTCCCCCTCTGTCATGAGCCTGAGAGCTTCACCCGGGATCGGGCTTTCACCGTCGGCGGATCCCGTGGTTCCTGGGCGAGGACGCGCGGAGTGCGCCCGAGACGAAGGGTGGAATCGCTTTTCAGAGTGGCCGGAACCGCGCGGTACGCGTACCTGAGAGATTGGCGGGGAGGCTTGCTCCTTCGGTGCCCGGCTGCGTTCGCCGGGGCTCTCCCGCGTGGGTCATTCGGCCTGTCTTCACTTGTGGGCCCAGTCTAGCGGGTCGGAGCATCGACGCCAGGGTGCGCCGACCCGCGAGGCCGCCGTCAGCGGCCGGCGATCTCTGCGCGGACCTCGTCGCGCAGACGCCCCAGGTTCTCGGGCTCGGGGGCGGCGCCGAGCAGCGTCTTCGTGTACTCGTGCTGCGGGTCGAGGATCACCGCGTCCGCGGGGCCGCGCTCGACCACATCGCCCTTGTAGAGCACCATGATCTCGTCGCTGAAGTGCCGCGCCGTCGCGAGGTCGTGCGTGATGTACAGCACGCCGAGCCGGTCTTCGCGCTGCAGGTCGGCGAGCAGATTCAGCACGCCGAGGCGGATCGAGACGTCGAGCATCGAGACCGGCTCGTCGGCGACGATGAACCGGGCACCGGGAGCGAGGGCGCGAGCGATGGCGACCCGCTGACGCTGACCGCCGGAGAGCTCGTGGGGTCGGCGCTCGGCGAAGCTCTCGCCGGGGGTGAGTCGCACCCGCTCCAGAAGCTCCAGCGCCCGCGAGCGCACCTCGTCGCCCGACAGCTGCGGGTGATGCAGGCGGATCGGGCGCTCCAGGTGGTGGAGGATCGTGTGGAACGGGTTGAGTGACGCGAACGGGTCCTGGAAGACCATCTGCACCTGCGACCGATAGTGCTCGAGGGCTCGACCCCGCGACGCGGTCTGCTCTCCGTCCAGCAGGATCCGGCCGCTCGTGGGCGTCTCGAGCTTCATCAGCATCCGGGCGATCGTCGATTTGCCCGAGCCGGATTCGCCGACCAGCGCGATGGTCCGTCCGGCCTCGATCGTGAACGAGACGTCCTTCACGGCGTGCAGGACCGAGGTCGCAAGCCCCGACCGCAGCGTGAAGTCCTTGACGAGGTTGCGTGCTTCGAGAGTGGGTGCGCTCATCGGATCTCCTCCTGGCTCGGCCGGGTGCCGGTGCGGACGAAGTCGCCGCGCGCGCCGGTCAGGCTCGGGAAGCTCGACAGCAGACGCTTCGTGTATTCGTGCTGCGGGGTGCGGTAGATCTCCTCCGCCGTCCCCTCCTCGACGATCTGCCCCTGCAGCATGACCGCGATGCGGTCGCTGATCTCGATCAGCATCGGCAGATCGTGGGTGATGAAGATCACCGCGAATCCGAGCCGCTCGCGCAGCCGCATGATCTCGCGGATGATCCCGCGCTGCACCACGACGTCCAGCGCCGTGGTGGGCTCGTCCATGATCATCACCTGCGGATCGAGCGCGAGCGCCATCGCGATCATCATGCGCTGGCGCATGCCGCCCGACAGCTCGTGCGGGAAGCTCCGGAGCCGTGACGGATCGACCCCGACCAGCGTGAGCAGCTCCTCGGCTCTCCCCTGCTTGTCCTTCCGGGACATCCCCGGTCGATGGGTGTCGAAGATGTCGAAGATCTGCGCACGCACGCTGATCACGGGGTTCAGCGAGTTCATCGCCCCCTGGAAGACCATCGAGATCTTGTCCCACCGGAACGCCCGCAGGCCCTCTCCGTCGAGAGCGACGATGTCGACGTCGTGGCCATCGCGGTCGTGGAACACGATCTCGCCGCCGGTCATCAGCGCCGGCGCCTTGAGCAGCCGGTTCATGCCGTAGGCGAGCGTCGTCTTGCCGCAGCCCGACTCTCCCGCGAGACCGAGGATCTCGCCGCGGTTGAGGGTGAGGGAGACGTCGCGCACGGCCTTCACCGGCGGATCGACCTCGTACTCGATGGAGACGTTGCGTGCCGTCAGCACCGCCTGCGGAGCGCTCATGCGACGATTCCCTTCGTCTTGGCGGCCCTGCGCACCCGGCGGGCGGCGTCGGGGGCATTGCGGAGCTTGGGGTTGATGACCTCGTCGATCGCGAAGTTGATCAGCGCCAGACCGGCACCGAGCACGGCGATCATGACCCCCGGGGGAACGAACCACCACCAGGCTCCGCGACCGAGCGCCTGGCCGGACTGCGCGTCGTTGAGGATCGTGCCCCAGGTGATCGATGAGTTGGGTCCGAGTCCGAGGTAGGACAGACCCGCCTCGCCGAGGATCGCGAAGATGATCGCGAACAGGAACTGGGCGGTGAGCAGCGGGAGCAGGTTCGGCATGATCTCGACGAGGATGACGCGGAACGAGCGCTCCCCCGCGACCTTCGACGCGTACACGTAATCGCGGGTGCGCAGCGAGCGCGTCTGCAGGCGCAGCACGTAGGCGGCGCCGGCCCACGAGGTGATCCCGAGCACGAAGGCGACGAGCTGCCAGCTGCGCTGTGGGACGAAGGAGGCGATGACCATGACCAGCGGGAGTCCGGGGATCACGATCATCACGTTGGTCAGCAGCGCCAGGGCGTCTTCGCGCCATCCGCCGAGGTAGCCGGCGAGCACGCCGAAGACCAGCGACAGGACGATCGCGATGCCGCCCGCGACGACGCCGACGAGCAGAGACCCCTGCGCACCGATCGCGAGCTGGGCGAACATGTCGTTGCCGAGCTTCGTCGTGCCCAGCCAGTGCTCGCCGGACGGCGGCAGCAGGGCCGGATTGTCGGAGCTGCGCGGGTTCTGCGAGAAGATCGGCGCGATGATCGCGAACAGCACGATCGCGAGCACCAGGGTCACCCCGACGACGAACTTCGTCGACGAGGTGGGGAGGATGCGGCGACGCCGACGTCCTCGCTGCGTGGCCAGCGAGATCGTGCTCGCCGGCTGGGTCATCGGCTGATCCTTGGTGATCAGCACGGCGTTGTCGGTGTCAGACATTCTGGCGAGCCCTCGGGTCGATGAAGCCATAGACCAGGTCCATGATGAAGTTGGCGGCGAGCACCGTGATGGTGATGACGAGGAAGAGTCCCTGCATCAGCGCGTAGTCGTTGTTGGTGACGGCCTGGAACATCAGCTTCCCGATGCCGGGATAGGTGAACACCTGCTCCATCACGATGGAGCCGGCGACCACGAAGCCGAGCGTGATCGAGAAGCCGGCGATCGAGGGGATCGCGGCGTTCCTCGCGGCATACGTCGTCATGATGCGCCGCGGGCGCAGCCCCTTCGCCTCCGCGGTGAGGACGTAGTCCTCGGCCATGGTCTGCACCATCATGTTGCGCATCCCGAACATCCAGCCGCCGACCGACGAGATGACGATGGTGAGCGCCGGGAGCACCGCATGCGAGAGGGCGTTCGAGAAGAACGCCCACGTCGGCTCCGGGCCGTCGGGGAAGTCGAAGACGTCGTAGCCGCCGAAGATCGGGAACCATCCGAGTCCGACGGCGAAGACGGAGACCAGCAGCAGCGCCATCCAGAAGTACGGGATGGACTGCAGCACCGTGGTCGCCGGAATGAGGTGGTCGACCCAGGTGCCGCGCTTCCACCCCGCCCAGGCGCCGAGCACGACGCCGAGGATGAAGGAGATGACCGTCACCGTGCCCACGAGCACGAGGGTCCACGGCAGCGCCTGCCCGATCAGCTCGCTCACCGGGGTGGGGAACTTGGTGACCGAGACGCCCAGATCGCCCTGGAACATGCGACCCCAGTACGCCAGGTACTGCTCCCAGAGAGAGGAGTCGTCACCGCCGAGCAGCAGCTTGATGTTGCGGATGGTGGTCTCGGAGACCTCTCCGCCCGCCCGCTGCATCTTGGCGATCATGATGTCGGCCGGGTTCCCCGGCATGAGCCGGGGAAGCAGGAAGTTGAGTGAGATCGCGGCCCACAGCGTGAATGCGTAGAACCCGACCCTTCGTGCATAGAACTTCATGTCACAGACCGCGCTTCCTGCTCCCCGACACCACGTCCTACTCGACCGGCTCGAGATGCGTCAGGACGTATCCCGCCGCGATCGCGCCCCAGGACGGCGGGAAGGCGTAGAGGTCGTCCTCAGTCGGCCAGCCCGTGAAGTCCTTCGTGTTGTAGAAGGTCTGCGTGGCGTTGATCACGAGCGGGATGTAGGGCAGGTCACGGACGATCTCGGTCTGGATCGTGCCGTACAGCGCCTTCTTCTCGGCCTCGTCGTCGGTGCTGATCGCGGACTGGATCGCCTGGTCGACGACCGGGTTGCTGTACCGGCTGAAGTTCCAGCGCCCTGCCGGGACCTCGCTGCCGACCGGAGCCGTCGACTCGACCGCGGTTCCACCGAACCAGTCGCGGTAGATCTGGAACGGGTCGGCCACCGAGGTGCCGATGACACCGCCGACGATCAGCTGGAAGTCCCCGCCCTGACGGGCGTCGGAGAACTCCTGCCACTGCACGGTCGACGCGGTGATCTTGATGCCGGCCGCCTCGGCCTGCTCGGCGATCAGCTTGGCCGCGTCGTTGTAGTCGGTCCATCCGTCGACGGAGATGAGACTGAGCTCGAGCGGCTTCCCGTCCTTCGCGTAGAAGTCGCCGTCCTTCGTGTACCCCGCGGCCTCGAGGATGTCGCCCGCCTCGGCGGCGTCCGCCTCCTGGGGGCTGACCTCGTCGGCCGCATCGGCCACCCACTTCTCGTCACGCGGCAGCAGCGCGAACGTGGGCGAGATGTCGCCGGTCAGACCGACGAAGGCCTTGTCCTTGATGGCGGCGCGGTCGATCGCCACGTTGAGGGCCTGGCGCACCGCGACGTCCGTCTGCGGGCCGGTGCAGCCGAGCTCGGCGTTCGCGCAGGTGTAGAGGACCGTGGGGTCCTGCGGGGTGTTGATCCAGTCGATCGCCCCGTTCGCGGTCACGTCGTCGGGGTTCGGGATGAACATGCCCGTCCAGTCGAGCTTGCCGGCGGCGAGGAGATCCTGCGCCGTCTGGTTGTTGTCGACCGCGATGTACTGGACCTTCTTCACTCCGAGCTCGTCGGCGTCGCGGAAGTTCTCGTTAGCGACGAGCGTGTACGACTCGCTCGTGGTCTTGTCGACGACGTAGGCCCCCGAGCCGACCGGCTCCTCGTTGGCGAAGTTCGCGAAGTCGGTGACGTCGGCCCAGATGTGCTCGGGGAGGATGTAGGTCGACCCGAGGCGCTGGAACTCGGTCGTGTACTGCGCGCTCGTGTACGTGAGCACGACGGTGGTGTCGTCGGTCGCCTCCGCCGAGACGAGGCCGTTGCCCTCGGGGTTGTTCGCCTCGTAGGTGAACGAGAAGGCGACATCGGCCGCCGTGAGAGGCTCGCCGTCGCTCCACAGCAGGTCGGGCTTGATGGTGATCGTGATCGCCGTGCCGTCGTCGTTGTACTCGTAGGCGTCGCCGATCAGCCCGACGGGCTCGGAGTCCGCGGTCTTGTTGAAGAAGAACAGCGGCTCGTAGATCGGACCGAGCGCGCCGTGCAGCACGGTGGGTGCGAACGGGTTGTAGTTCGCGGTGATGGGCGTCTGGCTTCCCGCCCAGACACGCAGGGCGCGGTCTCCGTCTCCTCCGCTCCCCTCGCTGCCGCCTGCGCCACAGGCGGTCAAACCCAGGACGAGGACGGATGCCCCCGCCACAGCGGTGAGCGCGATCTTGCGCCTTCCGTTACGGATCATTCTGTATTTCCTCTCGGTGCTGCACTGCAGGAGGGATCTCCGGATGGAGCCGCGCCCCGGAACCGGGACTCGTGACAGATCCCGGGAAGGGATTTGTTAGGACAGTAACCTAACAAATTACCCACGGGGCGACAAGCATTCGGGAGGCGGCCGTATAACGTTTCGGCCTCGGCGCCGCGTCCGTCACACAGGTGCACTAAGTGTCCGGATGACACTAAGATCGATCCGGAGGTTAAGGTAACTATGACTCAAACCAGGGGAATCGATGTCGCCGTGTCGACGGTCATCCTCACGCTGCGCCGCACCGACGACGGGGCGGCCGTGCTGGCGCTCCCCCTGGTGCTGCGCACCCGCGAGCCGTTCGCCGGACAGTGGGCATTGCCCGGCGGCTGGCTCACCACGGTCGAATCCCCCGTCGATGCCGCGGCCCGCACCCTCGCCGAGACCACCGGCCTCACGCCGAGCTACCTCGAGCAGCTGTACGCGTTCGGCGCCGTCGACCGCTCCCCCACCCGCGTCGTCTCGATCGTCTACTGGGCGCTGCTGCGCCAGGACGACGTCGATGCGCAGAGCGCCGCGCACCGCGCATCCGGCCGCGCGCCCGAGAACGTGCGCTGGTTCGATCTCGACGACCTCCCGCCGCTCGCGTTCGACCATCGCGCGATCATCGACTACGCCCTGTGGCGCCTGCGCAACAAGGTCGGCTACAGCCGCGTCGCACACGGCTTCCTCCCCGCCGAGTTCACCCTGGCCGATCTCCGCGAGGCCTACGAGGCGATCCTCGGCAGACAGCTCGACCCTGCGAACTTCCGACGCCAGGTGGAGAGCTCGGGGACCCTGCTGCCCACCGACCGGTTCCGCACCGGCAGCCACCGCCCCGCCCGCCTGTACCGATACAACACCGACGTCGAACTGGCCGACCACGGCCCGCTCGGCCCCGACGAGACGAGTACCCGATGAGCATCACCTTCCTTCCGACGCCGGACGTGCCGGCGATCGACGCCTCCGTCGATCACGCGATCCGGTCGATCGTGTCCGGCGCCTCCACGGATGCCACCTGCGCGACCGATCTCGCGCTCGGGCCCTGGGACTTCGACACACGGCCCGGGTACGGTCCCGGCTCATCGATGGGCGACGTGATCCCCACCGGCGCCCCACGCCAGGGGGAGCTCCCCGCCTCGTACCGCGAGGCGGGCGAGGACGAGCTCGACCACCGCATCCGCGCAGCCAAAGCGGCCCTGGGCGACCGCGTGGTCGTGCTCGGCCACTTCTACCAGCGGGAGGAGGTGGTGCGTCACGCCGACTACGTGGGCGACTCCTTCCAGCTCGCCACCGCGGCGAAGGCGCGCACGGATGCCGCGGCCATCGTCTTCTGCGGAGTGCACTTCATGGCCGAGACGGCCGATCTGCTCTCCGGCCCCGACCAGGCCGTGATCCTGCCCAACCTCGCCGCCGGCTGCTCGATGGCCGACATGGCCGACATCGACCAGGTCGAGGACTGCTGGGAGCAGCTGTCCGAGGTGTTCGGCGATCTCGACGCCGTCGACGAGAGCGGCCGGGTCCCGGTGATCCCCGTGACCTACATGAACTCCTCCGCCGCGATCAAGGGGTTCGTCGGCAGGCACGGCGGCATCGTGTGCACGTCGTCGAATGCCGAGACCGTGCTGGCATGGGCCTTCGAGCGGGGCCGGCGCGTGCTGTTCTTCCCCGACCAGCATCTGGGCCGCAACACCGCGAAGGCGATGGGCGTGCCTCTCGACAGGATGCCGATGTGGAACCCGCGCGCGGCGCTCGGAGGCTCCTCCGCCACAGAGCTGCTCGACTCGCGCGTCATCCTGTGGCACGGGTTCTGCTCGGTCCACCGTCGCTTCTCCGTCGCGCAGATCGAGAAGGCGCGGGCGGAGCACCCGGGTGTGCGGGTGATCGTGCACCCCGAATGCCCGATGGAGGTCGTCGATGCCGCCGACGAGGCGGGATCGACCGACTACATCCGCCGCGCGATCGCCGCCGCGACCACGCCGACGACCTTCGCGATCGGCACCGAGATCAACCTGGTCCGACGCCTCGCCGCGCAGTTCCCGCAGCACGAGATCTTCTGTCTCGATCCGGTGGTGTGCCCCTGCTCGACGATGTACCGCATCCATCCGGGGTATCTCGCGTGGGTGCTCGAGGAACTCGTCGCCGGACGCACCCCGAACCGCATCACGGTGACGGCGGATGTGGCGGATCCCGCGCGGATCGCCCTCGAGCGGATGCTGGCGGCGAAGCCGCCCGTGATCGCGGGCCCCTGATGGAGGTGATCGTCGCGGGCTCCGGCATCGCCGGGCTCACCGCCGCCCTTCATGCGCACGAGGCCGGCCACACGGTCACCGTCGTGACGAAGGGCGCGCTGGGCGACGGCTGCACCGGATACGCCCAGGGCGGCGTCGCCGGGAGCTACGGCGCCGGCGACTCCGCCGCCGAGCACGCGACCGACACGATGACGGCGGGAGCGGGGCTGTCCGACCCCGCGGCCGTCGACGTGCTCGTCCGCGACGCGACGGCCAGGATCACCGAGCTGATCGCCCGCGGTGTCGCGTTCGATCGCTCCGCCGCAGGCGCACTCCTGCGCGGGCGCGAGGCCGCGCACAGCCATGCGCGCATCGTGCACGCCGGCGGCGACGCGACCGGCGCGGCGATCACCCGGGCGCTGGTGCACGCCACCCGCGCGGCACGGGTGGCCGTGATCGAGCACGCGTTCCTCGTCGATCTGCTCGTCGAGGGCGGCGTCGCCCACGGCATCCGGGTGCTGATCGGCGGCGTCACGACGGATCTCACCGCGGATGCCTTCATCCTCGCCACCGGAGGGGCCGGTCAGCTCTATGCGCACACGACGAATCCGGCCGGCACGACCGGTGACGGCATCGCTGCGGCGCTGCGCGCGGGTGCGGTCGTGAGAGATCTGGAATTCGTCCAGTTCCATCCGACGGTCCTCCTCGATGCGGGCACTCCGTTCCTCGTCTCGGAGGCCGTGCGCGGCGAGGGGGCGACGCTTCTCGACGCCGACGGTCGACGATTCGTGTTCGACAGCCATCCCGACGGGGAACTCGCTCCCCGTGACGTCGTGTCGCGGGCGATCGCACGACAGGCCGCCGCGCAGGGATCGCCCGTGCGGCTGGATGCGACGATGCTCGGAGCGCCGGCGCTGGCCCGCCGGTTCCCGACGATCGACCGGGTGACCCGCGAGCGCGGATTCGACTGGGCGTCGGAGCCGATCCCGGTGACACCGGCGGCGCACTACCTGATGGGAGGCGTCGCCACAGACCTCGCCGGACGCACATCGCTCCCCCAGCTCCTCGCGGTCGGCGAGGTCGCTCGAACCGGCGTGCACGGGGCGAACCGGCTCGCCTCGAACTCGCTGCTCGAGGGCGCGGTGTTCGGAGCGCGAGCGGCGGCCGCGCTCGACGCGCCCTGGCCGGCCGGGTCCGTTCCGGCCGTGGCACCGGGCCCCGCCCCGACGGACGGAGCACCCCCGTCGACGCGTCCGTCGGCGGGCGTCCCCGTCTTCTCCCGCGCGGCTCTGCAGCAGCTGATGTGGGACCGTGTCGGGCCGCTCAGATCCGCCGAGGGGCTGGGGCAGGCGCTCGACACGCTCGATGCCTGGCGCGCCGACTCGCGGCATCCCCGCACGGTCGCGGAGCACGAGGAGCAGAATCTCCTGCTGCTCGGGTCCGCCACGGCGACCGCCGCCCTCACCCGCACCGACTCGGTCGGTGCGCACTTCCGCGAACCCGCACCCTCACCCGTTCTGGAGACCGTCTGATGCTCACGCCCGCCATCCTCACCCGCGTCGTCGCGGCCGCCCTCGACGAGGACGCGCCCTGGGGCGACCTGACCAGCGTGACGCTGCTGCCGGCGGATGCCTCAGCGAACGCCGATCTGGTCGCGCGGGAACCCGGTGTCTTCAGCGGCGGTGCCGTGTTCTCGACAGCCTTCACCCTCACCGATCCGACCCTGACCGTCGACGTGCACGTCGGCGACGGCGACACGTTCGCCGCCGGCGACGTGCTCGCCTCGGTGTCGGGGACGGCTCGGAGCATCCTCACCGCCGAGCGCGTCGCACTGAACTTCACCCAGCGCATGAGCGGGATCGCCACCCTCACCGCCGCGTATGTGCGTGCGATCGAGGGAACCACGGCGCGCATCGCCGACACCCGCAAGACCACTCCGGGCCTTCGGGCCTTCGAGCGCCACGCGGTGGTGTCCGGCGGCGGACGCAATCACCGGCACTCGCTGTCGGACACCGTGATGGCGAAGGACAACCACCTCGCGGTGCTGCAGCGCTCCGGCCTCGATCTCGCCGTCGCCCTGCGCGACGCGCTCGCCGCGCTCCCCCACACCACTCATGTGGTGGTCGAGGTCGACAGGCTCGATCAGATCGCCGCCGTGATCGACGGCGGCGCCCACACGGTGCTGCTCGACAACTTCTCGCTCGACGACCTGCGGGCGGGGGTGGCGCTCATCGGCGACAGGGCGCAGACCGAGGCCTCCGGCGGCGTCGATCTCGAGACGGTGGGTGCGATGGCCGCGACCGGGGTCGACGTGATCTCGGTCGGCGCGCTCACGCATTCGGCACGCGCCCTCGACCTCGGCCTCGACGTGCGGATCGACTGAACGGATGCTCTACCTCGACCACGCTGCAACGGCCCCGGTGCGACCGGAGGTGCTCGACGCGATGCGCCCGTACCTCACCGGGACGTTCGGCAATCCGTCGAGCCATCACACCTACGGCGAGGAGGCGGCGTCGGCGCTCGACGACGCACGGGCGAGGGTCGCGCGCGTGCTGGGGATGCGGACAGGTGATGTGGTGTTCACGGCGGGTGGCACCGAAGCGAACAACCTCGCGGTGAAGGGGATCGTGCTCGCCGCCCTCGCCGCGGGGCGCCGGCACCTGGTGGTCTCGCCGATCGAGCACGAGTCGATCCTGGAGTCCGCGGACTTCCTGCGCCGATTCCACGATGTCGAGGTGACGATGCCGGAGGTCGACTCGCACGGACGGATCTCGGCCGACGCTCTGCGCGCGCAGGTGCGGGAGGACACGGCCCTGGTCGCCGTCGGGCATGCGAACAACGAGATCGGCACGGTCCAGGACGTCGCGGGACTCGCCGCGGTGACGCATGCCACGGGCGCCGCGCTGCACCTCGACGCGGTGCAGTCCGCGGGATGGCTGCCGCTGGCCGGACTCGGCGCGGATGCCGTCGCCATCGCCGGTCACAAGATCGGCGCCCCGAAGGGGATCGGCGCCCTGGCGGTACGAGGGCGCATCCCCCTCGAGCCCCTGCTGCACGGAGGCGGTCAGGAGCGCGGTCGCCGCTCGGGCACCGAGAACGTCGCGGGCGCCGTCGGTCTCGCCGTCGCGCTCGAACTGGCCGAGGCCGAGCGTGAGGCGGCGAGCGCACGGGTGGGCGCGGCGACGCGTCGCGTCATCGCCGGGATCCTCGCGGCCGTTCCGCAGGCGGTGCTGACGGGAGACCCGCAGGACCGGCTCCCCGCGACCGCGAGCTTCACCTTCGCGGGCGTGAGCGGCGAGGCGGTGCTCCTCGAGCTCGAGCGTCGGGGCGTCGTGTCGTCGAGCGGCTCCGCGTGCGCGGCCGGGAGCGACGACCCCTCCCACGTGCTCCTCGCCTGCGGGGTGGATCCCGCGGTCGCACAGAGTGCGGTGCGCTTCACCTTCGGTCGCGAGACGCTGCCCGACGACCTTCCCCCACGGCTCGCCGCCCTCGTCGCCGAGTCCGTGCGCGCCGTCGCCGGGTGAGCGGACGGGTGCGACGCGCGGGCGGCTCTAGACTCGGCTCGTGACCGCCTCCGCACCGCTCGTGACCGTGATCGTCCCCGGCCGCGACATCGGCGGATTCGCACCCGCCGCTCTCGACTCGCTCCTGGCGCAGACCGAGCGCCGGTGGCAGGCGATCCTCGTCGACGACGGGTCCACCGACGACACCGGGGAGATCTTCGCGGCGGCCGCAGCCGCCGACCGCCGCTTCCGGGCTCTCACCCACGCGGCGTCCCGTGGTCTCGGCGCCGCTCGCAACGCGGCGCTCGACCTGGTCGACACGCCCCTCGTCGGATTCCTCGACGGCGACGACGAGCTCACCTCCACCGCCCTCGAACGCCTGAGCGGCACGCTCGCCGAGACCGGCAGCGACCTGGTCGCGGGGGCCTACGTGCGGTCGCGCTTCGACGGCGAACGCTACCTCCCCGGTCGGGTGCAGCCCTGGGTGGCCGCGGCGACGTCGCCGGCACGGATGGGCACCACGATCCTGGAGCACCCCGCGGCGAGTGCGAACATCGTCGCCTGGTCGAAGATGAGCCGGACCGAGCTGTGGCGCGATGTGCGGTTCCCCGAGGGTGTCGCCTACGAGGATCAGATCGTCGCCCAGCTGCTCTACACCCGCGCTCGGGCCTTCGACGTGATCCCCGACACGGTCGTGCGGTGGCGGCTGCGTGCCGACGGCACGTCCATCACGCAGGGGCGCGCGCAGCTACGGGTGGTGCGCGACTACCTCGCCGCGCTCCGCGGCGGCATCCGCGTGCTGCACGAGGCGGGAGCCCGCGCGGCGGTCGTCGCCCGACTCGAACTGATCCTCGCGATGGATCTGCCTCCCCTTCTCGACATCGCCGCGACCCATCCCGACCCCGAGTACTCGGCGGTCGTGGCGTCTTTCGTCGCCGACATCGAGGCGCTGCCCGAGTTCGGCGACGCGCACCCCGACCCCGCACTCGCCGCCGCCCTGGCGTGGTGACGCCGCAACCCCGGAGACTCATGAACGACTACCTCGCCGACCTCTTCGCGCTCGACGGCCGCACGGCCGTGGTCACAGGAGGAAGCTCGGGCATCGGCCGCGGCATCGCCACCGCCCTCGCACGGGCCGGAGCGGCGACCGTCGTCGTCGCGCGTGGCGAGGAGCGGATCGTGCAGACGGTCGGAGAGCTGACGGATGCCGGCTGCCGTGCGGCGGGTGTCGTCGGCGACCTGAGCTCGCGAGCCGGCATCCGCGCTCTGGCCGAGGCCGCCGCGCAGCCGTTCGGAGAACCCGACATCCTGGTGAACTCGGCAGGGATCAACATCCGGCCGCCGTTCGCCGAGATCTCCGAGGCCGACTGGGACGCGAGCATGACCGTGAACACGCTCGCCCCGCTGCTGCTCGGGCAGCGCTATGCCGTGGGCATGGCCGAACGCGGGTTCGGCCGACTGATCCACATCAGCTCCCAGCAGGCCCACCGCGCGTTCGTCGGCAGCGGGGTCTACGGCGTCTCGAAGGGCGCGGTCGAATCTCTGATGCGGTCGGAGGCCGAGGCCTGGGGCGGCACCGGCGTGACGAGCAACACCCTCGTGCCGGGGTTCGTGCTCACGCCGCTCAACGCGCGCTTGCAGGAGGACCCCGCGCAGATCGCCGCTCTGGCCGCGCGCACCATGATCGGCCGCAACGGACTGCCGGAGGACTTCGCCGCGGCGGCCGTCTTCCTCGCGGGCGCGGGATCGGGATACGTGACGGGCCACTCGCTGTTCGTCGACGGCGGTCTGTCGGTGCACTGACGATCCGGCGCTCAGTCCTCCGCCGGGTGGACCCTCTCGTCCGCGCGGGTCACGTCGAGCAGCGGCACCGGCGCGGTGAGCGCGGCGACCGCATCCGCCCCCGCGGAATCGCGGGGTGCCCGATCGGCCCGGCGGTCTGGCAGCGCCGCCCGCACACCGCCGGTGACCGCGCTCTCGACGACGGCCTCGGTCTGGATCACCCGTGACGCCGCGACCTGCTGCGCCGCGAGCTCCGCGTAGAGGCCGCCCCGGGCGATCAGCTCGGAGTGGGTGCCGGACTCGACGATCTGGCCGGCCTCGAGCACGTGGATGACGTCGGCGCCGATCACGGTCGACAGTCGGTGCGCGATGGTCAGTGTCGTCCGTCCCTTGGCCGCCTCGTCGAGCGCCTCCTGCACGACACGCTCCGACACGGTGTCGAGCGCGGAGGTGGCCTCGTCGAGCAGCAGCACCGGCGGATCCTTCAGCAGCACCCGAGCGATCGCGATGCGCTGCTTCTCGCCGCCGGAGAGGCGATAGCCGCGCTCGCCGACGATCGTGTCGTACCCGTCTTCGAATCCGGCGATGATGTGGTGGATGTTCGCGGCCGTGCATGCCGCGATCAGCTCGTCCTCCGTCGCCTCCGGACGGGCGTAGAGCAGGTTGTCGCGGATCGTGGCATGGAACAGGTACGTCTCCTGCGACACGATGCCGACCTGGTCGATGATCGACTCCTGGGTGAGCGTGCGCACGTCGGCGCCCGCGAAGAGCACCGCACCGCCCGCAGCCTCGTACAGGCGCGGCGCCAGGTAGAGGACCGTGGTCTTGCCTGCGCCCGACGGGCCGACGAACGCCACATGCTGCCCCGGCTCGGCGACGAAGGAGACGCCCTGGAGGGTCGGTCGCGCGTCGGCCGCCGCATCGGGGTAGCGGAAGACGACATCGTCGAACTCGATCCGGCCGCGCGGCCCCGGAGCATCGGCGACGGTGATCGCGTCGGGCGCGTCCTGGATCTCCGGCACCAGATCGAGGTACTCGAAGATGCGCGCGAAGAGCGCCGATGACGTCTGCAGGTCGAGGGAGACGCGCATCAGCCCCATCAGCGGCTGCAGGAGGCGTGCCTGCACCGTCGTGAACGCGACGACGGTGCCGGCCGTGATCGCGCCGGTGCCGCCGGCGATCAGATACCCCGACACCAGGTAGATCACGGCGGGGACGCTCGCCATCAGCACCTGCACGACCGCGAAGAAGCCCTGACCGCTCATCGCCCGGCGCACCTGCAGCGTCACCTGGTTGCGGTTCTCGGCCTGGTAGCGCTGCGACTCGGTGCGCTGACGGTTGAACGCCTTGGACAGCAGCATCCCCGACACGCTCAGCGTCTCCTGGGTGATCGA
Organism: Microbacterium sp. NPDC097977; assembly: GCF_040302605.1. NCBI lineage: Bacteria > Bacillati > Actinomycetota > Actinomycetes > Micrococcales > Microbacteriaceae > Microbacterium > Microbacterium sp. NPDC097977. Next base: position 19,209 of record NZ_JBEOUR010000030.1, on the reverse strand, counting down.
GGTGAGCTCCGACAGGGACTCCTGCGTCTCGCCGGCGATCCGAGCCCGCACCTGTCCCACGCGTCGCTGCACCACGATGAGGAACGGCATCAGCACGACCGCGATCAGCGTGAGTCGCCAGTCGATCAGGATCATCGCGACGAGGGAGGCGATGACCGTGACGACGTTGCCGAGGATGCTGGTGACGGTGTTGGTGAGCACACCGGACACACCGCCGACGTCGTTCTGCAGTCTCGACTGGATCACGCCCGTCTTCGTCCGCGTGAAGAATCCGAGTTCCATCGCCTGCAGGTGCTCGAAGAGCCGCACCCGCAGATCTCCGGTGACGTTGTTGCCGACCGTCGAGGTCAACCAGGTCTGGGCGACGCCCAGGGCCGCGGAGACGAGGAAGAGGACGACCATGCCGCCGACGAGCCAGGCCAGCAGGTCGAGGTGCGGTCCTCCGCCGTCGACCGGGAACAGACCCTCGTCGAAGATGCGCTGGACGATCAGCGGAGGGATCACCGCGATGCCGGCGCCGAGGATCACGAGCACCCCGGTCCAGAGGATCCGCCAGCGGTAGGGCCGGAACAGGGCGACCGCCCGCGCTCCCAGCCCGCTGATGCGCGGTGCCTCGGCGTTGAGTCGACGCTGCGCGTCCTCGTCGACGCCGCGGAACCCGCCGCGTCCTCCACCCATGCTCATCCCGCCAGCGTAGTCAGGGCGGCGGACGGTCGGATCCGACGGCGTTGAACCGGCAGGCGACGCAGGCACCGGCGTCCGAGCGGGTGCAGCGGATTCGTACGGATCCGGAATGAAATGTCGATGCCTGCCGTTACGCTGAATGGTCCACGCTCTCGCGTGCACCCTCCCTCCCCCTCTTCTCGCGTGCCTTGGAGGCCGTATGTCTGCCGTCGACACCGGTTCGATCCCCACGCCCACTTCTTCCGCGCCGACGGGTGAGATCGCGCGCAGCGACATGCGCGTCATCTGGCTGCTCCTCGTCGCGGCGTTCGTCGCCATCCTCAACGAGACGACCATGGGCATCGCCATCCCGCATCTCAATGCGGATCTCGGCATCCCGCCCGAGCTCGGCCAGTGGCTGACGAGTGCGTTCATGCTCACCATGGCCGTCGTCATCCCGACCACCGGCTTCATCCTGCAGCGCTTCACCACGCGGCAGGTGTTCATCGCAGCGATGAGCTTCTTCTCCCTCGGCACCCTCGTCGCCCTGGTCGCGCCAGGATTCGCGGTGCTGCTCGCCGGTCGCGTGATCCAGGCCGCCGGCACCGGCATCATGATGCCGCTGCTCATGACGACGATCATGAACGTCGTGCCCGCCCAGTCGCGAGGACGCATGATGGGCCGCGTCGGCCTCGTCATCTCGCTGGCACCCGCGATCGGCCCGACCGTCGCCGGCGCCGTGCTCGAGACGCTGAACTGGCGCGCGCTGTTCGCGATCATCCTGCCGATCGCCCTGGTCTCGCTCCTCATCGGCGTGAAGTGGATGACCAATCTCGGCGAGACGCGCGCGGTGCCCCTCGACGTGCTGTCGATCCCGCTCGCCGCGCTCGGCTTCGGCGGCATCGTGTTCGGTCTGAGCCAGTTCGGCGGCGAGGGCGGATCCGGTGAGGCCGCGGGCATCACCTCGCTCGTCGTCGGCGCCGTCGCGCTCGCGCTGTTCGTCTGGCGTCAGCTCGTGCTGCAGCGTGTCGACGACGCGCTGCTCGACCTGCGGGTGTTCCGCTCGACGAACTTCACGTTCTCGGTCATCATCATGACGATCCTCGCGCTGTCGATGTTCGGCACTCTCACGCTGCTGCCGCAGTACCTGCAGAACGTCGCGGGTCTGAACGCCCTCGAGTCCGGTCTGATCCTGCTCCCCGGATCCGTGCTGATGGGTCTGCTCGGCCCCGTCATGGGTCGCGTCTACGACGCCCGCGGCACCCGTCCGCTGCTGATCCCCGGCACGATCCTCGTGTCGGCCGCGCTGTTCTACTACTCGACGGTCGGCGAGCACACCGTGTGGTGGGTGCTGATCATCGTGCAGGCCGCGATGTCGGTGGGTCTGGCGATGTCGTTCACCCCGCTGTTCTCGGCGTCGCTGGGATCCCTGCAGCGCTCGCTGTACTCCCACGGGTCCGCGGTGCTGAACACCCTGCAGCAGGTCGGCGGCGCGGCGGGCGTGGCAGTGCTCACCGTGACCTATTCGGCGATCCTGCACGCGGGCGAGGCCGAGGGCCTGGCCACCGCGGCGGCCGGGGCACCCGGTGCACGCATGGCGTTCCTGATCGCGGCGATCATCTCGCTGGCGGCGGTGGCCCTGAGCGCCTTCGTGCGCAAGCCCGCAGACGACGTCTCTGGCGGGGCCCACGGCGGGCACTGATCCGCAGCTCGCCGGATCCGGCGAGCGACGACGACCGCGGCGGCGGCGTCCGCTACTGCTGCGTCTTCGGCGCGGGGATGTGGCAGACGCCGCCGCTGCAGTATCCGACGGCGCCCTCCTCGAGCAGGTTCAGAGCGTCCGGAATCGTCTGGAGCACCGCGGGTGCTTCCTGCGCATCGGAGTCCTGTGACGTGGCCATCATTAGATGCTACGCCTGCTGCGGGGTGGAGGCGTCGAATCCGCTCGTCTCTCACGGCAGACGCGAGGTCGTCGTCCTCTACGGTTGACGAGTGCTCAAACGACTCCTCGCCCGCGTGTTCTGGACCTTCAGCCGATGGACCCTGACCGCCGAGACGACGCCGTCTCGGCCGACGATCCTGATCGGCGCGCCGCACACCTCGAACTGGGATTTCGTATTGATGCTCGCCATCTCGTGGCAGCTGGGCATCGAGGTGCACTGGCTCGGCAAGAACAGCCTGTTCCGCGGCTGGCGCGGTCCCCTCATGCGGCGACTCGGCGGCATCCCGGTGGATCGTGCCGACCCCGCCCGTGTGGTGGCGGACGTGGTCGATCAGGTGCGCTCCGGCTCGGTGTTCGGACTGGTGATCACGCCGGACGGCACTCGCGGCGGTAACGAGCACTGGAAGTCGGGCTTCTATCGGATCTCCCGCGAGACCGGGATGCCGTTGACCCTCGGCTTCGTCGACCGCACGACCATGACCACCGGCCTCGGACCCACCCTCGATCTCACAGGAGACGTCGCGGCGGACATGGATCGGATCCGTGCGTTCTACGTCGACAAGGCAGGGCTCCGCCCGGAGCGCCGGACCGTTCCGCGCCTGCGCGAGGAGGACGGCGAGCGCTGAGACCGGAGCCCGTCGCGCACGCACGGCGTCGCACGCGCGCACACACGCCGTCGTGCGCACACAAGACTGTGGACACGATCGGACCTGCGCCACGAAACTGGCCGTATGGAACCCGAACAGCGCACGACGCCGGACGAGCTCGACGATCAGGCCGACGGACGCGATGAGACCCGCAACGAGCGGGCCGATCGCAACTGGGACGAACTGCTGCAGGAGCTGCGCGTCATGCAGACCGGGACGCAGATCCTCACCGGCTTCCTGCTCGCGGTGGCCTTCCAGCCCCGCTTCGAGGACATGGACGAGCTCCAGCGCGACCTCTACGTCGTGCTGGTCGGCCTCGCCGCGCTGGCGACGATCCTCGCTCTCGCCCCCGTCGGCATGCATCGTGCCACCTTCGGGCGACGCCGCAAGCCCGAGCTGGTGCGCGTGGCGGCCGGCATCGTGAAGATCGACCTCGTGGTGATCGCTGCCCTCACGACCGGCGTGACGACGCTCATCGTCGATTTCACCGTGGATCGCACCGCCGGGCTGATCGCTCTGGTGGCCTCGCTGGTGGCGATAGGACTGCTCTCGCTCGTCCTTCCGCGTCTCGTGCGCAGAGCGGTGGGCCGCTCCTGAGAGCGACCCACCGGCGACGGCTCAGCGGCCTGCGGGCGTGCGGTTCTCGGCGCTGACCATCCAGGCGAACTGCTCGAGACTCTCGAGGACCGCGTGCAGGATGTCGGCCGAGGTCGGGTCCTCCTCGTCGATCGCGTCATGGACGTCGCGGATCGTGCCGACGACGGCATCCAGGCGCGCGGTGATCAGATCGATCGTGTCGGTGGTGGACACCTCGCCGGCCGGGAAGGCCGGCAGCGACGTCGTCTCCGCGATCGTGTCCGTGCGGCCGTCCGGCACCGCGTGCAGGGCGCGCATGCGTTCGGCGACGGTGTCGCTGAACTCGCGCGCGGCGTCGATGATCTCGTCGAGCTGGCGGTGCGTGTCGCGGAAGTTGCGGCCCACGACGTTCCAGTGCGCCTGCTTGCCCTGCAACGAGAGTTCGATGAGGTCGACCAGCACGGTCTGGAGGTTGCCGGCGAGCTCGGAGGACGCGGTGAAGCCCTTCTCCGCGTTCTGACGCCTGGTCGTCTTCGCGCCGCGCTTCGCGGAGGCGGCAGTCGTGGACTTCGTCTTCTCAGCCATGGGTGTCTCCTGCTCTGTGAGTGGATCCGGGGCGACGTGCAGGCCCCGGCCCACAGACCGTAACGCCGCGACGCCCCGCCGATCGAGGGGGTTGACAGGCTCCTCCGGCACGTCGGATCGTGGCGGAGTGATGAGATCGGACACCCAGAGAACATCGGACACCCAGAGAGCACAGACCGGCGATGCCGGCGCGCAGGACGCCCACCCGGAGGTCGTGATCGCCGCGATCACGGAATCGGATGCGGGAGAGGTGCTCACGCTGCAGCGCGCCGCATTCGTGTCGGAGGCGCAGATCTACGGCAGCGCCGACATGCCCCCGCTCACGCAGACGCTCGCGGAGGTCGAGGCGGAGCTGCGGGCGGGCGACGGTCTCACCGCCCGCATCGACGGCAGGCTGGTGGGCGCGATCCGCTTCGTCGAGGATGACGGCGTGCTGCTGATCGGCAGGATCGCCATCGCCCCGGACACCCAGGGCGAGGGCATCGGACGCAGGCTGCTCGACGCCGCCGAGCGGTCGTCGTCGGCCGAGGTCGCCGAGCTCTTCACCGGCAGCCTGAGCGAGGCCAACATCCGGCTCTACGAATCGGTCGGGTATCGCGAGCACGAGCGGATCCCGCAGGGGGACGGCACCGAGCAGGTCTTCCTGAGAAAACCTCTGCATCAGGTGGGAGACCCCTCCGAACGGGGCGCGTCGGGTTGAATCGCGCGGCGGGGTTCGGAATCGTGTCCCGAACGCGCCGCAACCGCGTCGTGACCGCAACCGGAAGGAGAGTCTCGTGCTCACCCTCACCGACAACGCCACCGCGATCGTCAACACCCTGGTCAGCCGTCAGACCGACGCCACCGATGCGGGGCTCCGCATCCATTCCACCCCGGCACCCGGACCCGACGGCGGTGCCAGGCTCGCGGTCCTGGTCACCCCCGACCCCGAGCCCGAAGACCGGGTCGTCGAGGTGTCGGGCACGCGCCTCTTCCTCGATGAGACCGCCGCCGCCGCGCTCGAGGACAAGATCCTCGACGCCGGCGTCGACGATGAGGGCTCCGTCTCCTTCGCGGTCCTCCCCCAGGTCGCCTGAGCACGGTGCACCGGATGCCGCGGCCCTCGGGTCGCGGCATCCGTGCGTGCGGAGTGACCGCGCCTCCCGCTCGCGTAGGTTAGAACCAGAGCCGCGATCGTCGCAGCTCGAGAAGGACCGTTCCCCCGCATGAAGATCGCACTGCTCCGCCGGTACGTCGTGCTCGCCGAGACGCTGCACTTCCCCCGTGCGGCGAAAGAGCTGGGCATCCCCCTCGCGTCGCTGTACACGTCGCTCGACAAGCTCGAGGACGAGGTCGGTCACGCACTCGTCAACCGCGAGGGGACACCACGCCTGACGAGTGTCGGCGAGCTGTTCCTCGTCGAGGCGAAGGAGACCGTCGCCGCTGCTCCCCCGCCCGCACCGAAGACGGTCGCTCCCGCGGGCGGCAAGGCCAAGGCCTCGAAGGGCAAGGGCCGGGCCCCGATCGTCAAGGGGCAGCCCAAGCCCTACAAGAAGCGTCAGGGACGCTGACGCTCAGCGCTCCTCGACGCGTCCGTCCGCGACGCTCCACCGCCGGTTCGTCTGCACCGCCTCCAGCATCCGTCGATCATGGGTGACCAGCAGCAGCGTGCCGGTGTAGGACTCGAGCGCCTCTTCGAGCTGCTCGATCGCCGCGAGATCGAGGTGGTTCGTCGGCTCGTCCAGCACGAGCAGGTTCACTCCACGGGCCTGCAGCAGCGCCAGCGCCGCCCGCGTGCGCTCCCCGGGTGAGAGGCCCGACACCGGCCGGGTCACGTGGTCGGCCCTGAGTCCGAACTTCGCCAACAGCGTCCGCACCTCCGCAGACGCCATCTCCGGCACGGCGGCCTCGAACGCCTCGGAGAGCGGCTCGTCGCCGAGCAGCAACGATCGGGCCTGGTCGATCTCGCCGATCTGCACGCTGCTGCCGAGTGCGGCGCTGCCCTCGACGGGCTCCTGCCGCCCGAGCAGGGCGCGAAGCAACGTCGACTTGCCCGCGCCGTTCGGACCGGTGATCCCGATCCGGTCACCGGCATCGACCTGCACCGACACGGGGCCCAGCGTGAAGTCACCCTGCCGCAGCACCGCGGAGTTGAGTGTCGAGACGACACTGCTCGATCTCGGGGCGGAGCCGATCGTGAACTCCAGCTGCCATTCCTTGCGCGGTTCCTCGACCTCGTCGAGGCGGGCGATCCGGCTCTCCATCTGGCGGACCTTCTGGGCCTGCTTCTCGCTGGATTCCGTCGATGCCTTGCGCCTGATCTTGTCATTGTCGGGAGACTTCTTCATCGCGTTGCGCACGCCCTGGCTCGACCACTCGCGCTGGGTGCGGGCGCGCGCGACGAGGTCGGCCTTCTTGTCGGCGAACTCGTCGTACTTCTCCCGCAGGTGGCGACGCACGACCGCGCGCTCCTCGATGTACGCGTCGTATCCTCCCCCGTAGAGACGATGCGAGTTCTGTGCGAGGTCGAGCTCGAGCACCCGGGTGACGCTGCGCGCGAGGAACTCGCGATCATGGCTCACGAGCACGACCCCGCCGCGGAGCCCGCGGACGAACGACTCCAGACGGTCGAGTCCGTCGAGGTCGAGGTCGTTCGTGGGCTCGTCGAGGAAGACGATGTCGAAGCGCGAGAGCAGCAGGGCGGCGAGCCCCACGCGGGCGGCCTGCCCGCCGGACAGACCGGTCATCAGCGCCTCGTCCGAGACGCGACCTCCGCTGGGCAGCCCCAGATCCGCCAGCACCGCGGGGATGCGCTCATCGAGGTCGGCGGCGCCGCTGGCGAGCCAGCGGTCGAGGGCCAGCGAATACGTGTCTGCGGGGTCCGTGCCCGCAGGGGCGAGCGACGGATCGCCGAGGGCGGCAGCCGCGGCATCCATCTCGCGTGTCGCCGCGGCGCACCCCGTGCGTCGCGCGATGTACTCGGCGACCGTCTCACCCTCGATCCGATCGTGCTCCTGCGGCAGCCAGCCGACGAAGGCGTCGGTCGGAGCGAGAGACACCGTTCCGTCAGCGGGAGCGAGAACCCCCGCGAGGATCCGGAGCAGCGTCGACTTGCCCGCTCCGTTCGCGCCCACGACCCCGATGACGTCTCCGGGAGCGACGGTCAGGTCGAGGCCTTCGAAGAGGATGCGGTGACCATAGCCACCTGCGAGGTCCTGGGCGACGAGGGTGGCGGTCATCACACCAGTCTGTCAGGCGCTAGCATCGGGCCCATGCACCGTAGCGTCCGACTTCTGCTCGCTCTCACCACCAGCGTCGTGCTGCTCACCGCCTGTGCGCCGCAGTCCGGGCAGGAAGCGGCGTCGCCGAGCGCGACGACACCGCCGTCCAGCCCTCCTTCGTCGACGCCCACCCCCGCAGTCGCCGCTCAGTTGGTCATCACCATCGACGGCGTGGAGTACGTCGACGGCGACGACACGGCGACGGCCCCCTTCGAGGATGCGGCGAGCGTGCTCGCCCTGCTCGAAGATGCGACGGGCGAACTCCCCGCACCGGTCGAGCTCGAGAGCCCACCCGGCTACGAGATCGACCTCGTCCGCTACGAATGGAACGGCCTCATGGTCGTCACCGATGCCGGTGGCACCGGTAGCGCGACGGTCACCGCGACGGCTCCCACCGTCGACGGCGTCGCGATCACCACCGACGACGGGCTCGCCGTCGGATCGTCGCGAACCGACGTCGTGAGTGCCGGAGGATGGGACGTCTGGGATGAGGACGGGGACGGCATCGCCGAACAGGTCGGCGTCGGGCATCAGGAGGTGGAGGGGACGACCTCGCTGTCGCGCCCGGGCGAGGTCGGCATCATGTTCGTGCTCGTCTCCCTCGACGGGGACCTGGTCTCCGAGATCCAGTCACCCTCGAACGATTACAGCGACCTGTGAGCCGCTGAGACGCGCGGATCCACGGGATCCGGGTAGGGCGCGAGCCGCCCTCAGAGCGCGACTCGGTCGTGCGTGGCGATCGCGAACCGTTGGCCCGGGTACCGCAGACCGGAGAAGTACATGTTCGTGTGCGCGACGATCTGCTCTCCCGAGATCGGCACGCCGTCCCACTCGGTGTCGACCGTCGTGTGCGCGTCGCTCACGAGCGTGACGTCGTAGCCCTCCGCCGCAGCGCGCTGCATCGTGGTGCGCACGCAGAAGTCCGACTGCGCCCCGGTGATCACCAGGTGCGTCGCGCCGAGCGCGTCGAGCGTCTCCCTCAACGTGGTGTCGGTGAAGGAGTCGCGGTAGCTCTTGTGCACCAGCGGCTCGCCTTCGGCGCGGTGCAGTGGCGTCGCGAGCTCCCACTCGGGTGTGCCCACTCCGACGGGGTCGTGATGCACCCAGACCACGGGAACGTGAGCTGCACGAGCGCGATCGACCAGCGCAGCGGCATGCGAGAGCACGCCCTGCTCGTCGTGGCATCCGGGCATCACCCCGGCTTGCAGGTCGATCGCGAGGACGACGGTGCGCTCGCCCGAGGTCACCGGGTTCAGTCCCAGTCCAGGTATTCCTCGATGATCACGCCGGTCTCGATGGGGTGATGCATCGGGAACAGGTGATCACCCGCGATCGTCTTGATGCTCGAACGGTCGGGGATCGTCGCATGCAGCGCCTCGGCATTCGCGGGAGGGGTGTCGGTGTCCTCGGTGGCCTGCACGATCAGCACCGGGATCGCCGGTGCCACGGCGACGTCGACGTCCTCGACGCCGAGCAGCAGCAGTCCGTTGGCCCGGTCGGAGTGTGCGGCGACGAGGGCGCGGGCGATCGTCCCGCCGAAGCCGTGTCCACCGATCCAGGTGTCGTCGATGCCGACGTGGTCGATCACGGCGATCGCGTCGTCGACACGCTCCTCCAGCGATGCGTCACCGGCACGGTGTCCGATGCGCAGGACGTGGAATCCCGCCTCCTCGGCGAGGTAGTGGGCGGCCACGCCCAGCACGTCGGCCGCGAGGCCCTGCTCCTGAATCAGCACGAGCTTGACGGGTCCGTCTCCCTCGTCCACGAAGGGGATGGCGCGGCCGTCTGGCTCGAAGATCTGGGTGTCGGTCATGGGCGTCGTTCTCCTCGTGCCGTCGCGGTGGGGGTGTCGAGCGGGCTGCGCGGAGCTGATCTGACAGTCGCGGCCGACCCTGCGCGAACAAGCGTATCCCGCCTGCGGCGAGGGCCGCGTGACTTCGGGCGTAGAGTCAGCACAGGAGCTGACCCTGGTTCCCCGAAGATGGGAACCCGTTGTCCGACACGACACGCACGTCCACCGCTCACACCACATCATCGAATGACGGACTCCGCAGCCTCGGCCTGCTGGCGAGCTCGTCCATGGAGAACGAGCGGCGTCTACCGATCCACCCGCACCACTTCGACCGGATCGACGCCGATGTGCGCGCCCGGATGATCGTCGAGCACGGCTACGGGTCGGACTTCCAGCTGGAGCCCGGCTACATCGAATCGCGGGTGGGGCGAGTCGCAGACCGGGCGGAGGTCCTCGCATCCGCCGACGTCCTGCTGCTGCCCAAGCCGCAGCTGGCTGATGTCGCCGCGATCCCCGAGGGGCGGATCCTGTGGGGCTGGCCGCACTGCGTGCAGGATGTGGAGCTCGCGCAGACCGCGATCGACAACCGCCTCACGCTGATCGCGTTCGAGGCCATGAATCACTGGACCTCGCAGGGCGATATGAGCCTGCACGTCTTCCACAAGAACAACGAGCTCGCCGGATACTGCTCGGTGCTCCACGCGATGAGCCTCGTCGGGTCCACCGGGGACTACGGACCCCGGCTGAGTGCGGTCGTGATCGGCTTCGGGGCCACCGCCCGAGGAGCGGTGACCGCGCTCAACGCGCACGGAGTCCACGACATCGAGGTGCTCACGCAGCGCGGGGCAGCGGCCGTGGGCTCCCCCATCCACAACGCCCACCTCACCCAGCTCAACACCGACGACGGCCCCACCCACCTCAGCGAGGTCAGCACGGAGGAGGGCGAGGTGCTGCTCCCCGACTTCCTCGCCCGGTACGACATCGTCGTCAACTGCACGTTCCAGGATGTCGCGGCACCGCTGACATACCTGCGGACCGAGGACCTCAGCCGTTTCACGCCGGGCAGCCTGATCGTCGACGTCTCGTGCGATGAGGGCATGGGGTTCGAATGGGCCACGCCGACGACGTTCGATGAGCCGATGTTCACGGTCGGTCAGGGCGTGAACTACTACGCCGTCGATCACAGCCCGTCGTACCTGTGGAACTCCGCGACGTGGGACATCAGCGAGGCCCTGCTGCCGTTCCTCCGCACCGTGCTCGAGGGTCCCGACGCCTGGGCGGAGAACACCACCCTCACGCGCGCGATCGAGATCCGCGAGGGCGTCGTGCAGAACCCGAGCATCCTCAGCTTCCAGGGACGCGACGCCGCCTACCCTCATCCGCGCTCGGCCTAGCGGATCTCCCGCACGGTCGGGTGCACGACGGCCTGCGCCGGACGAGGAGAGACACTCAGTTGTTGAAGCGGAACTCCACGACGTCGCCGTCCTAGTCGGCTCGAACCGACGAGGCACCCGCCCCTGCGACCTCCGATAGCCCGATGAGGTACCGCGTACCCACCTCAGCCATCGTGATCGACCGCAGCTTGTAGCCGAGCGGTCGAGGATGCCACGTGGCATCTGGTCGAACTTCGTTCAGGTAGATGTAGCGCGAAGTCACATCATCCGGAGTGCCGATCCAGATCGCGCTGCGTTCATTCTCCTTCTGAATCCCGACCAATTCGCCTTGACGCGCAAACCCGCTGAGGGCGGACGCAGTGTCGTCCAGATCGACGTCGAAGGGGAAGGAAGGCGGCCACTCAGGCTGAAACCTGACGAACTCGTGGGCAAATGTCTCGTCAGGCGTGAGACGCGCGACATCGCGCAATCGGAGCAGGACGTACCCGTCGAAGTACCCGCCGTCGGCGGTCTGCGCCATCAGAATCCACTGCTCGCCGATTCGAAGCACGATGCCATCGACCCGATCGGCGAACTTCGGCTTGCGTTCGATGCGCAGAATCGACTTCGTGTCCTGCGCCCGTTGGAGCGCCTTGTGCAACCGCCGCGAAACCATCGGATCAGTTCTTGCTCGTGGGTGTACTTCCGATACCGAACTCAGTGACGTCGCTGTCCCTCATCGCATCCTCGTCCTCGTCGTCCTCGGTGAGATACGCGGTCCCGAAGACATCACACCCCAGCATGGCAAGGGAGCTGATCAGGTCCGCCTCCAGCACGAATCCACCTTGCGTGCTGTCGGAGTCTCCGGACCACCAGAGCACGGTTTCGCCGCCTTGGCGTAGATCCATGAGCGCCTGCGCCTTGGGTTCCAGTCTCACCACCAACGCGCGAAGTGCGGAGAAGCCGGTCTGATCCTCGGTGCTCGGTTCATCGATTGTCTCGGTGAGCGACCAGTAGGTCCGCTGATGTGTCAGACGCTCCGGCGCATAGTTCCGACCGGCCCGCCCGGCAGGGGTGAGATCGCCTTTGTCACCCCAGTGAGTAGGCTCCATTCCGAGCATCGCGGAGATCTCGGCTACCGTCTTCGTGTCGCTGTGGATGCTGAGCGACGCCCTGTTGCTCTGGATCATCGACGAAGCTTACTTGGATCCGCCCGACCTCAATTAATGAAGCGGAATTCCACGACGTCGCCGTTCACACCAAGTCCTCGAAGCTCTCTTCACCGGGACGCCACACCATCGATGCGCCGTCTTTGAATCCGCTGATCTCCGCGATCTCCACGTGAATGTCGTCGAGCGTCGGGTGGATGACAAGTGCGCCAGTGTCCAGGGCGATTCGAACGCCTGATCCCGTCTGTTCCGTTGTCGAAACGACCGTACCGGGCGTCAGCCTGCGCAGGGCATCCGCATATCCGGCGTCCTTCTCGCTCCACGTGCGTCCATCGAACTCGATCAGGGGCCAGACGTAGCAATTGAGCGTGACCGGGTCACCCGCGCCGGGCGATCCGTCGAACCGAAACTGCACATAGTCGTTGAGGACGAACTCGACGGAGTACATCCTCTCGCCGACAAGGCGCGACAGCAGCCCGTTCGGCTCGTACATCTTCCGGTCCATCACTGACGACCAACTGGTCCCGCTCAGTTGTTGAAGCGGAACTCCACGACGTCGCCGTCCTGCATGACGTAGTCCTTGCCCTCGAGGCGTGCCTTGCCCTTGGCTCGCGCTTCGACGACGGATCCGGTCTCGACGAGGTCGGCGAACGAGACGATCTCCGCCTTGATGAAGCCCTTCTCGAAGTCGGTGTGGATGACGCCGGCGGCCTGCGGTGCTTTCGATCCCTTGGGGATCGTCCAGGCGCGCGCCTCCTTCGGACCGGCCGTCAGGTACGTCTGCAGGCCCAGGGTGTCGAAGCCGATGCGGGCGAGCTGGTCGAGACCGGACTCGTCCTGGCCGGTCGAGGCCAGCAGCTCGGCGGCATCCTCGGGGTCGAGGTCGATGAGCTCGGATTCGATCTTCGCGTCGAGGAAGATCGCCTTCGCCGGGGCGACGAGGGCGGCGAGCTCCGCCTTGCGAGCGTCGTCGGTCAGTACGGCCTCGTCGACGTTGAAGACGAAGATGACCGGCTTGGCCGTCAGCAGGCCCAGCTCACGCACCGGGGTGAGGTCGATGCCGGCGACCGACAGCAGCACGCCGCGCTCGAGGGCGTCCTTCACGGCCACGGCGGTCTCGAGCACGACCGGCTCGATCTTCTTGCCGCGCACTTCCTTCTCGTAGCGGGAGATCGCGCGATCCACCGTCTCGAGGTCGGCGAGCATCAGCTCGGCGTTGATCGTCTCCATGTCCGATGCCGGGTTGACGGCGCCGTCCACGTGCACGACGTCGTCGTCGGCGAAGCCGCGGACGACCTGCGCGATGGCATCCGCCTCACGGATGTTCGCGAGGAACTTGTTGCCGAGGCCTTCGCCCTCGCTCGCTCCGCGCACGATGCCGGCGATGTCGACGAACGACACGGCGGCCGGCAGGATGCGCTCGCTGCCGAAGATCTCGGCGAGCGTGTCGAGACGCGGATCGCGCAGGTTGACCACCCCGACGTTCGGCTCGATCGTCGCGAACGGATAGTTCGCCGCGAGCACGTCGTTCTTTGTCAGGGCGTTGAAGAGGGTGGACTTGCCGACATTGGGCAGACCGACGATTCCGATAGTGAGAGCCACGGGGGTCGAGTCTACCGGTCGCGGATGCCCCGCCCCTGCGTGCCGGGCGATCCCCACTCAGCCGCGGACGGCGCGGAACACGTGCGTGACGTACGGCAGGTCGATCGTGCCCTCGCCCTCGAGCCCGAGCTCGTCGAACAGTGCGTCCATGTGCCGGATGATCTCGGCGCGCTCCTCGACCGGGGCGGTGATGAGGTAGCTGCGGGAGAGCGCCATCCGGTGCAGCTGCGTGCGCGTCATCGTCCGGTTCCACTCCCACTGCTGCGACTCGACCTCTCCGAACGGCTCGGCGATGCGCGGTCCTTCGGACTCGGGGCCGTTGACCATGTTCTCGGCCGGGCTGCTGTGCATGATGTCGGTCAGCCGACGCACCCACTCGACGCGCTCGTCGCGGATGTTCCAGATCAGGCCGAGCACTCCCCCGGTGCGCACCACCCGGCCGAGCTCGACGGATGCCGCGAGCGGCTCGACCCAGTGCCACGCCTGGCCGAGCGTCACGGCATCGAGGCTCGCATCCGGCACCGGCATGTGCTCGGCCGACCCCTGGAAGGTCGGGATGCCGGGAACGCTCCGCCGCAGCGCGGCGAGCATCTCCGGATCGGGGTCGACCGCCACGACCTCGGCACCGGGCGCCTGGCGGATCACCCGCGTGAGCTTGCCCGTCCCCGCTCCGACGTCGGCGATCCGGCGGGCACCCTGCGGCATCCGCTCGAGCATCCAGGCGACGGCCTCGAAGGGATACTCGGGTCGCCCGGCCTCGTAGTTCTCTGCCTCGGCACCGAACGACGTCGCCCTGTCTGCATTCATATCGCCAGCCTACGGCGAGTCCTCCTCGGGCGTCAGGATGCTCGGGAGAGAGTGGGGATGTGCCCCTGGACTTCACTGCGATCGACTTCGAGACCGCGAACTCCAGCCCCGCCTCCGCCTGTTCTGTCGGGCTCGTCCGCGTCCGCGACGGTCAGGTCGTCGCCACCGCGGGATGGCTGATCCGTCCGCCGGCCGGGCACGACGAGTTCCAGGAGTGGAACACCCGGATCCACGGCATCCGCGCTCACGATGTGCGTTCGGCCGCGACCTGGGTCGACCAGTTCGACCGCCTGTGCGAGTTCGCCGGAGCCGACGTGCTGGTCGCCCACAACGCCGGCTTCGATCTCAACGTCCTGCGCCGTGCCTCGGAGGCGACCGGGAGCGAGTGCCCGCCCTACCGCTCGCTGTGCAGCCTGCAGGTGGCCCGGAAGGTCTACGACCTCGACTCCTATCGTCTGCCAAAGGCGGCCGAAGCCGCAGGATTCACCGGTTTCTCGCATCACGATGCGCTCGCGGATGCTCTCGCCTGCGCCCACATCGTGATGGATGCCGCTCGCCGGACCGCGTCCCCCGACATCTTCGGCCTCGCCGCAGCGCTGTCGCTACGCGTGACCGAGCCCGCCGCAGTCCCGGAGCGCGCTGTCGCCTGAGTCGTGACGGACGAATGTCCGTGGTCGCGCGCATCATGGAGACATGGACGCTCTGACGATGGTTCTCCTCCTGGCCGCACTGGTGGCCGGCGTCGCTGTCGGCTGGTATCTCCACGCCTTCCGCGGGGCGGCCGACCTCGCCACGGCGCGTGCCGAGCTGGTGGCCGCACGAGACGATCGCGACCGTCAGTACGACCTGTACCGAGATGCCGTGGAGCACGCCCGCGGCGAGCAGCGCGCCGAGGCGCAGCGGGTGCAGCAGCAGAACGCGGTGCTCACCGCGCTCGCACCGGTGCGCGAGAGCCTGCAGCAGATGCAGCAGAAGGTCTCTGCCATCGAGCAGGAGCGTCACGCGCAGTTCGGCTCGCTCGCGGAGCAGCTGCGCCGCGCGCAGGAGTCCGACGAGGCGCTGCGTGCGACCACCGAGTCCCTGGCCGGGGCATTGAAGTCCACGGCCACGCGCGGGGTGTGGGGCGAGACGCAGCTGCGTCGGGTGGTCGAGGCCGCGGGGCTGACCCGGCACGTCGACTTCGACCTGCAGACGACCATCTCGTCCGATCAGGGTCGGGGCCGACCCGACATGGTGATCCGGCTCGCCGGCGGTGCCTCCATCGCCGTCGATGCGAAGGTGCCGCTCGACGCCTACCTCGAAGCCTCCGCGCTGCCGCCGGGCGACGCGCACGAGGCACAGCGCCGACAGCACATGCAGAAGCACGTGAAGGCGGTCCGCGCCCATGTCGATGCCCTCGCGAAGAAGGCGTACTGGGCGGGGCTCGACTCGAGCCCCGAGTTCGTCATCTGCTTCCTGCCGAGTGAATCGCTGCTCGCCGCCGCCATCGACGAAGACCCGACGCTGCTCGACTACGCCTTCAGCAGGCGGGTCGCCCTGGCCTCCCCCGTGAACCTGTGGGCAGTGCTCAAGACCGTCGCGTACACGTGGACCCAGCAGGAGGTCTCGACCGAGGCCCGTGCACTCCTCACCCTCGGCACGCAGCTCTACGACCGTCTGGGCGTGCTCGCCGGCCACGCCGACGATCTGCGAAGAGCACTGGAGCGCACCGTCGACAGCTACAACCGATTCGCCGGGTCGCTCGAGAACAGGGTTCTCGTGACCGCACGGCAGTTCCCGGGCATCAGCGCCACCACCCTCGATGCCGCTCCCCCGACCATCGCCGCGCAGACACGCAGATTCACCGCGCCCGAACTCGTCGAGGCCCGTGATCAGGACGACGCGGCGATGATCGCCGACGTCGGCGAGATCCGTACGCGTCTCGACGACGTGGATCGCGACGACCCAGAGAGCACTGACACGGAGATCCCTGACGCAGAGAGCGCTGACACGGATAACTCTGACGCGGAGAACACGAAACAGCCGTTCTCGGCCCCGGACGGATCCCTGAACGGACACCGCTGACGGGCGATGCCGTCGCGAGGTGTCGTCAGGCGATACCCGGAACGCCGCTGAGCAGCAGGATGACGAGGCCGCTGGTGACGACGAAAGCGCCGATCATCCACCAGGAGCTGAGTTCATGACCTTCGTCGCGACGGACGCGGAAGAGGACGTCGGCGCGACGCGCGGGATCCGCGATGACGGGGGCCTTGACCACCGGCGGCGTAGGGACGTTGCTCGCGATCGGCGCGCCCGCTTCGTCGACCCTGACACGCATGATGCGCCCCGTGCTCGTCGTCACGATCTTGGTCGGAGTGGCTTTGGAGCCACTCGTGTGCTGCGTTGTCATCGGTCTGCCCTCCTGTGCCTGCGGTGCCTGGCGGCTCCGTCGACGGCGACAAATCCAGTGTCAATTGTGACACGGCGACCGGAGGAAGCCCGGTTCAGTGCCCCGCGACGCGATACCGGGTCGGTAACGATGCCCGTGGCGCGATCAGACCTACCGTGTCAGAGCCACTTCGAGACGAGGTGCTCCGACGCGATCCTGCGCAGTGTTCCCGAGGCCCCGCGCAGCACGACGCTCTCGGTGTAGATGTAGCCGCCCTCGCGCCGCACCCCGGCCACGAGCTGACCGTCCGTGACACCGGTGGCGACGAAGATCGTGTTGTCACCGCGCACCAGATCATCGGCCTCGTAGACCTTGTCCATGTCGAGCCCCGCATCGATGCCCCGCTGACGCTCGTCATCATCGCGCGGCCAGAGGCGTCCCTGGATGTGCCCACCCAGCGCCTTGATCGCACAGGCGGTCACGATGCCCTCCGGGCTTCCGCCCACGCCGACGCACATGTCGGTGCGCGCGGCATGACGCGCGGCATTGATGCCACCGGCGACGTCGCCGTCGCTCATCAGGCGGGTTCCGGCACCCGCATCCCGGATCTCCTGGATCAGCTTCTCGTGTCGGGGGCGATTCAGCACCGACACGACGATCTCGTCCACCGGCTTGCCGAGCGCTCCGGCGAGCTTGCGGATGTTCTCGCCGATCGGGAGGCGGATGTCGACGACTCCGACGCCCGCTGGTCCCGTGACCAGCTTGTCCATGTAGAACACGCTCGACGCGTCGAGCATCGATCCGCGGTCAGACACCGCGATGACCGAGAGCGCGTTCTGTCGTCCGGCGGCGGTGAGGGAGGTCCCATCGATCGGGTCGACCGCGATGTCGCACTCCGGCCCCGTACCGGTGCCGACCTCCTCGCCGTTGAAGAGCATGGGGGCGTTGTCCTTCTCGCCCTCACCGATGACCACCCGGCCCTGGAACGCGACAGTCCCGAGGAAGGCACGCATCGCATCGACGGCCGCACCGTCGGCAGCCTCCTTGGCTCCCCGACCGATGAAAGGCACGGCACGGATCGCCGCCGCCTCGGTCGCGCGCACCAGCTCCATCGCGAGGTTTCGATCGGGACGAAGAGGGCTCAGATCCGCAGTCAGACTCACCATGCGGCCAGCCTAGCCATCGGAACAGCTCCGACGGGGCTGTTTTCGTCCGTCCGGAGCTGAAGGAATCTCGTTTCTTAACAGGAGAGCATGGCGGAGATCGGACGCCGACCGGCGTCGACGACATCCGCGAGCCAGCCCCGATAGAGTGACTGCTGTCCCGGCTTCCCCTATCGCAGGAGTTTCTCATGCCCGTCGCCACCCCGGATCAGTACGCCGAAATGCTCGACCGCGCGAAGGCCGGCGGCTTCGCGTACCCGGCTTTCAACGTCTCGAGCTCGCAGACGATCAACTCCGTCCTGCAGGGCCTCACCGAGGCCGGCTCCGACGGCATCATCCAGGTCACCACCGGCGGTGCCGACTACTTCGCCGGCCACACGGTGAAGGCACGCGCGACCGGCGCGCTCGCCTTCGCCCGCTACGCCACCGAGGTCGCCAAGAACTACCCGGTCACCGTCGCCCTGCACACCGACCACTGCCCGAAGGACGCCCTCGCCGGCTTCGTCGAGCCGCTGATCGCCGCGTCCGAAGAAGAGGTCAAGGCCGGACGCAACCCGATCTTCCAGTCGCACATGTGGGACGGCTCGGCCGTCCCGCTCGCGGAGAACATCGAGATCGCCAAGGATCTGCTCCCCCGCATGAAGAACATCAACGCCATCCTCGAGGTCGAGATCGGCGTCGTCGGCGGCGAGGAGGACGGCGTGCAGCACGAGGGCTCGAACGAGGCCCTGTACACCACGTTCGCCGATGTCGACCAGGCCGTTCAGGCGCTCGGTCTCGGCGAGCAGGGTCGCTACATCGCGGCCCTGACGTTCGGCAACGTGCACGGCGTCTACAAGCCGGGCGGGGTCAAGCTGCGGCCCGAGCTGCTGGGAGAGATCCAGGAGCAGGTCGCCGCGAAGTACAACACCGGAGCGAAGCCGCTCGACCTCGTCTTCCACGGCGGGTCCGGCTCGACCGACGACGAGATCGCCCTCGCGGTGGCCAACGGCGTCATCAAGATGAACATCGACACCGACACGCAGTACGCCTACACGCGCGCGATCGCCGACTACATGTTCAAGAACTACGACGGCGTGCTCAAGGTCGACGGCGAGGTCGGCAACAAGAAGCTGTACGACCCCCGCGCCTGGGGCAAGGTCGCCGAGACGGCGATGGCCGCTCGCGTGCTCGAGTCCACGCGTCAGCTCGGCTCGTACGGCCAGTCCCAGAGCTGACCCGCAGACGCGAAACACGACGATGCCCCCGACCGATCCGGTCGG
>NZ_JBEOUR010000029.1:0-37831 GCF_040302605.1 Microbacterium sp. NPDC097977 | reverse complement strand
GGCCCGAAGCCGTAGGTGCCCGGGGGGAAGGGGTTCGCGTCGCGGAACCCGCCGTTGTACTGCGCGAGTCCGTCGGCCGAGTTCGTGAACTCGTCGAACACCTGGGTGGTGAACAGCAGTCGCACGATCTCTCCGGCCGCGATCGTCGCGATGGCGAGGTAGTCGGCGCGGAGCCGCAGGGTCGGGATGCCGAGGAGGATCGCGAACAGGGCGCCGCCGCAGAGACCGATGAGCATGCCCACCCACCACGGGAGCCCGAAGGAGAGGACGGAGATGGCGTAGCCGTAGCCGCCGACCGCCATGAACGCGGCCATGCCGAAGTTGAGCAGACCGGCGTAGCCGAAGTGCACCGCCAGACCGGTCGCCGCCAGCGCGTACGCGATGGTGACGGGGCTGAACAGGTAGACGGCCGTGTTGGAGAAGATGCTTCCGAAGTCCATCGTCAGCCCAACCTTTCCTTGCGTCCGAGCAGGCCCTGCGGCCTCACCAGGAGGATGACGATGAGAACGACGAGCGCGCTCGCGTACTTGAGGTCGGACGGGATCCACAGCGTGGAGACCTCGACCGCGATGCCCACGATGAGCGAGCCGACGAGGGCGCCGAACGCGGTGCCGAGCCCGCCGAGCGTGATGGCCGCGAAGATGAGCAGGAGCATCTGCATGCCCATGTCCCACTTCACGCCGGGGCGGAAGTACGCCCAGAGGATGCCGGAGATCGCGGCCAGGGTGCCGGCCAGGATCCACACGTAGCGGATGACGCGGTCGACGTCGATCCCCGACGCCGCCGCGAGCTGCGGGTTGTCGGAGATGGCTCTCGTCGCCTTGCCGATGCGGGTCCTGGTGAGGAACCACGCGACTCCGAGGATGACGACGATGCTGACCGCCATCGCGATCATGTCGATGTACGACAGCGAGATCGGGCCGAGTCGGATCGGCTCGGGGCTGGCGCCGGGCAGCTGCTGCGTGCCGCCGCCGATCATGTACTGGAACACGTAGCGCAGGGCGAGCGAGAGACCGATGCTGACGATCATGAGCTGGACGATGCCCAGGCCGCGCCGTCGCAGCGGCCGCCAGATGCCCGCGTCGAGTGCCCAGCCGAAGAGCCCTCCGCCGATCACCGCCGCGGCGATCCCGAGCCACAGCGGCAGATGCCAGAAGCTCGTGGTGACCAGGGCGACCAGGCCACCCCAGGTGACCATCTCGGCGTGGGCGAAGTTGGACAGGCGGGTCGTGCCGTAGATCAGCGCCGCGCCCATCGACGCGAGCGCCAGGAGGAGGCCGAAGTTCAGCCCGCCGACGAGTCGAGAGGCGAGCTGATCGATGAACGACACGGTGATCCGCTCGCCCTCGCCGAGGAAGAGGTTGGTGATCTTGGTGCCGGTGAGACCGAACTCGACCTCGAACGACGCCGTGGTCCCCGCGATCGGCTGCGCGCCCTCGGGGAGCTGCGCGGCGTCGACGATCACACCCTCGGGCAGGGTCTCCTCGTCGACGGTGAGGGTGTACGTCTCCTTCTCGGGCACGTACAGGCGCCACTTGCCCTCGGCGTCCGTCTCGGTCTCACCCTCGAAGCCGTTGCCCTCGATGGTCATGACCACACCCTCGACCGGTGCGTCCTCGAAGGTGATGACGCCGGCGAAGTAGAAGTCGGTGATCTCCTGACCGTCGTCCGTCTCTTCGGCGGAGGCCGCGGACGGAGGCTGCAGCCAGAGGAAAGCGATGGCGAGGAGCGATGCCAGCAGGACGATGACCCACCGCACTCCGCTTCGATTCGCCGAGATCGTCGGACGCACAGAACCTCCACCCGGTACACAGGCCAGCGACGGAGTTGTGCATCGGCCTTGATGTACGACGGTATGAGCGTAATGTGTCGGCTCTGTTTCGACCAAGGCACGATCTGCTCACGCTGGGAACGATCCCATCACGAAGTTGCCCACGATGCTCGTCCCCGGACGCATCCGTTCCGTGCGGTGACGGCGGCGCGCGGGAATTTCCCCGGCCTCCCGACACTTAGAATTGGTACACCCTCGCCCGAGATCCCGCCCGCAGGAGGACAATCCATGGACCAGCACGACCCCTTCGGCTTCGTCGGACTCACGTATGACGACGTGCTGCTTCTTCCCGGGCACACCGATGTGATCCCCAGCGAGGCGGACACCTCCTCGCGGATCACGCGCCGCATCTCGGTCGCGACCCCGCTGCTCTCGAGCGCCATGGACACCGTCACCGAGTCGCGCATGGCCATCGCGATGGCACGCGAGGGCGGCATCGGCATCCTGCACCGCAATCTCTCGATCGCCGATCAGGCCGCTCACGTCGACCGCGTCAAGCGCAGCGAGTCGGGCATGATCACCGACCCGATCACGACGACGCCGGACGCGACCGTCGAAGAGGTCGACGCGCTCTGCGCCAAGTACCGCATCTCGGGGCTCCCGGTCGTCGACGCCGACGGGCGTCTGGTCGGCATCATCACCAACCGTGACATGCGCTTCGTCTCGGGCTTCGAGCGTCAGACGACGTTCGTGAAGGACGTCATGACCTCCGAGGGTCTCGTCACGGCGCCCGTCGGCGTCGCCGCCGGCGAGGTCATCGCCCTCTTTGCACACCACCGGGTCGAGAAGCTGCCGCTCATCGACGACGAGGGCCGGCTCGCCGGTCTCATCACCATCAAGGACTTCGACAAGAGCGAGAAGTACCCGCTCGCCACCAAGGACGACCAGGGGCGGCTGCGCGTCGGCGCGGCCATCGGGTTCTTCGGCGATGCGTGGGAGCGTGCGGAGGCCCTTCGCGATGCCGGCGTCGACGTGCTCGTGGTCGACACCGCGAACGGTCAGTCGCAGGGCGTGATCGAGCTCGTCAAGCGCATCAAGGCCGACGAGAGCTTCGCCCACATCGACGTGATCGGCGGCAACGTCGCCACTCGCGAGGGCGCGCAGGCGCTCGTCGACGCGGGCGTGGACGCCGTCAAGGTGGGTGTCGGACCGGGGTCGATCTGCACCACCCGCGTCGTCGCCGGCGTGGGCGTCCCCCAGGTCACGGCCGTGTACGAGGCGTCCCTCGCCGCTCGCCCCGCCGGCGTGCCGGTGATCGCGGACGGCGGACTGCAGTACTCGGGCGACATCGCCAAGGCGCTCGTCGCCGGGGCTGACGCGGTCATGCTCGGCTCGCTGCTCGCCGGGACCGACGAGTCGCCGGGTGAGATCGTCTTCCAGTCGGGCAAGCAGTTCAAGCAGTACCGCGGCATGGGATCGCTGGGTGCGATGCAGACCCGCGGCAAGCAGACCTCGTACTCCAAGGACCGCTACTTCCAGGCCGACGTGCCCAGCGACGACAAGCTCATCCCCGAGGGCATCGAGGGTCAGGTGCCGTACCGCGGACCGGTGGCGGCCGTCGCCTACCAGCTCGTCGGCGGTCTGCGTCAGTCGATGTTCTACGTGGGTGCCCGCACGATCGAGGAGCTCAAGCAGCGCGGCAAGTTCGTGCGCATCACGGCGGCGGGGCTCAAGGAGTCCCACCCGCACGACGTGCAGATCGTCGTCGAGGCGCCGAACTACAAGCGCTGAGCGACACGTCGAAGGGGCCGGATGCGATCGCATCCGGCCCCTCGTCGTGGGTGCTCCGTGCGTCGGCCGAGGGCAGGGGGCGCGCCGCGCGGACGCTGCGCGGGCGGCGGCGAACGACGCGGTCAGCGGTGCCCCGCGAAGACCCCCGTATATGCGAGTATCTAGATACAACCGCTCGACTTCCCCTCGAGCTCCCGGCGCGACGAGCGCAGGGGGTGGTGCCCCGGATCCCCAGTCCGGCGGGGGACCTCCCCATTGAGAGCCGCATACATGCCTCAGGATGCCCCACGCGTCCTGGTCGTCGATGACGACCCCGACGTCGCCCTGCTCGTGAAGACCGTTCTCGAGCGACGAGCCGGATGCGAGGTCGTGCTCGCGCACGACGGACGCGCCGCCGTCGAGCGACTCTCGACGTTCACCCCCGATGTGGTCGTGACCGACATCGAGATGCCCGGTCTCGACGGACTCGAGCTGCTGGCGGAGCTCCGCCGAGCAGACCCGGGGCTCCCCGTGATCGTGATGACGGCCCACGTCTCCGTCGAGTACGCGGTCTCGGCGCTCCGCGCCCAGGCCGACGAGTTCCTCACCAAGCCGCTCGACAACGCCCGTCTGGTCGAGGCCGTCACACGACTCGTCGCAGAGGGGCGCGCGCGCAAGGAGGCGAGCCGCCCGCGCGAGGTCGTGCTCGCGATCGGAGCGCACCCCGACGACGTCGAGATCGGCGTGGGCGGACTGCTCGCCGCCCACGCGCAGGCGGGCGACGAGATCACGATCCTCACGCTCTCCCGTGGCGCTCGGGGCGGCGACGCCGAGAGCCGGCAGCACGAGTCGCTCGCCTCCGCCGAGATGCTCGGGGCAAGGCTGTTCGTCAAGGACCTCGTCGACACGGAGATCTCCGGCGGCGGTGCCACCGTGCGGCTGATCGAGGAGGTCGTCGCCGAAGTCCAGCCGACCGTCGTCTACACGCACTCCTCGAACGATCGCCACCAGGACCACCGCGCCGTGAGCGAGGCGACCATCGCGGCCACTCGCCGCGTCGGGACGGTCGCGTGCTACCAGAGCCCGTCCGCCACCATCGACTTCCGCCCCACCCGCTTCGTGCGCATCGATCAGTACCTCGGGCACAAGCTGCGTCTGCTGGAGTGCTTCGGCTCGCAGACGGCGACCCGCGACTACCTCGAGCCGGAGTTCGTCACCGCGACGGCGCGCTACTGGTCGCGCTTCGGCGGGGGAGTGGCGATCGAGCCTCTGGAAGTCATCCGAGAGACCGCCGAGTTCATCGGCGCCCACGAACTCACACGGCTGGAGAACTGATGACCGCACGCGTACTCGTCACCGGCGCAGGCGGCCCCGCCGGTGTCGCGGTGATCCGCTCACTGCTTCGGCGCTCCGACCTCGAGGTCTTCGCCGCCGACATGGACGGCTGGGCGAGCGGGATCTACCTGGTGCCCGCGTCGCACCGGCGACTCGTCCCCCCGGGTCGTGACGAGGACTTCGTCCCCGCGATCACGCGGATGGTCGCGGAAGACCGCCTCGATCTGGTGATCTCCACGGTGGACGTCGAGCTGATCGCCCTCGCCGGGCGCCGCGACGAACTCGCTCCCGCCGTGCTCGCCGCTCCCTCGCAGGACACGCTCTC
The DNA here is from genome assembly GCF_040302605.1 of Microbacterium sp. NPDC097977. Lineage (NCBI taxonomy): Bacteria > Bacillati > Actinomycetota > Actinomycetes > Micrococcales > Microbacteriaceae > Microbacterium > Microbacterium sp. NPDC097977. Next base: position 32,630 of record NZ_JBEOUR010000029.1, on the reverse strand, counting down.
CGTGGCACTCGACAAGATGCTCCTCGCCGAACGGTGCGCGCCGACCGGGCTCACCCCCCGCACGGTCCTCGCCGGACCCGATGCGCAGGCCGTGGACTGGGAGTTCCCGGTGTTCGCCAAGCCGCGCCAGGGCGCGGGCAGCCGAGGGATCCGGCTGGTTCCCGACCGTGCCGCCCTCGACGAGCTCCCGACCGACGAGGGCCTCATCGTGCAGGACTTCCTGCCCGGCGAGGAGTACTCGGTCGATGTCATCGCCGATGCCTCGGGGGCGGTGGTCGCGGCGGTGCCGCGCACCCGCGCCAGGGTGGACTCCGGTGTCGCGATCGCCGGACGCACGGTGCACGACGTCGAGCTCGAGGGTGCCGCCGCCGAGATCGCGCGGGCGATCGGTCTCGTGGGGGTCGCCAACGTGCAGCTCCGGCGCGACCACACAGGACGGGCCGTGCTGCTCGAGGTCAACCCGCGATTCCCGGGCGCGCTCCCGCTCACCATCGCGGCGGGCGTCGACATCCCCTCGCTGGTCGCCGACCTGTTCCTGGGGCGCGACCTCCCCGCGACGGTCGCCTTCCGCGAGCTCGCCTCCGTGCGGTACCTGGAGGACATCATCGTCGAGGTCGGCGACATCCTCGTCTCCGATCACGCGGGGCACCAGGAGGAGCTGTGACCCACGCCCTGCTGCGCGGCGACCACCACGTCCACTCGACGTTCTCGGACGACGCCGTCTCGACGCTCGCCGAGAACGTCGCGGCGGCCGCTGCGGCGGGGCTCGAGACCGTCCGCCTCGTCGATCACGTGCGCCGGTCGACGACCTGGGTTCCCGAGTACCTCGAAGCCGTGCACGCGCTGCAGGTGCCCGAGGGGCTGACGGTGCTCACGGGCGTCGAGGCGAAGATCCTCGACGCGTCGGGCGAGCTCGACATCCCGGAGCTGCCGCAGGGAATCGACCGCATCCTGATCGCCGACCATCAGTTCCCCGGGATCGACGGGCCCCTCGGCCCGTCGACGGTGCGGGAGCGCATCGCCGAGGGCTGGTCGACCGACGACGTGCTCGACCAGTTCGTCGCGGCGCTCATCGCGGCGATGCAGCGCCACCCGGGCAATCAGCTCGCGCACTGCTTCTCGCTCCTGCCCAAGATCGGTCTGTCCGAAGACGATCTGGGGGTCGAGCGCATCGGCGCGTGGGCGGCGGAGGCCGCCCGGACCGACACGATGGTCGAGGTCAACGAGAAGTGGGTGTGCCCGGGGGTGACCGTGCTCGATGCCCTGCGTGACGCCGGCGCCGTCATCGTGGCGTCGACCGACAGCCATGTCGCCGCCGACGTCGGTCGCTATCCGCGTCTCACCGCACTCCTCGACGGCGGGGACGCACCCTGATGCCCGTCCTGAACGGCGTCGAGACCGCCGTCGTGATCGTCCTGCTCCTGTGCGTTCTGGTGGGCACGCTCCCGGTGATCAACACCGGGCTGCAGTTCCTCGTGCTGCCTCTGCACGCGTTCCGCAACCACTACGGCAAGGCCGCGCCCTACCACCCCACGATCGCGGTCCTGATCCCCGCCTGGAACGAGGGCCTCGTGCTCGGTCAGGCGATCGATCGACTGACCCAGCTCGAGTATCCGGTCGACCGGCTGCGCATCTTCGTCATCGACGACGCCTCGACCGACGACACCCCCGCCGTGGTCGCGGCGAAGGCAGCGGCCTACCCGGGGCGCGTGGTGCATCTGCGGCGCGAGCAGGGCGGCCAGGGCAAGGCGCACACGCTGAACCACGGCCTCGACATCGTGCTCGCCGACGACTGGGCCGAGGCCGTGCTCATCATGGATGCCGACGTGATCTTCGCCAGGGACTCGCTGCGCAAGATGAGCCGGCATCTGGCCGACCCGAAGGTCGGCGCCGTCACCGCGTACATCGCGGAGGGCAGCCGGGACCGCAACTACCTCACCCGCTTCATCGCGATCGAGTACGTGATCGGCCAGCTCTCGGCGCGTCGCACGCAGAACGTCGGAGGCGCCATCGCGTGCCTCGCCGGCGGAGCGCAGTTGCATTCGCGGGCGAACCTGGAGGCCATCGGCGGACGGATCCCGACCGGGACCCTCGCCGAGGACACGATGACCACCTTCGAAGGGCAGCTGGCCGGGCGCCGCATGGTCTTCGAGCCGCACGCGGTGGTGCTGGCCGAGGAGCCGCGCACCATCGACAGCCTCTGGAAGCAGCGGCTGCGCTGGGCCCGCGGCAATGTGCAGCTGACGTCGATCTATCGGCATCTGTGGTTCCGTCCGAGCACGGAGCACAACCTGGGCAGCTTCGCTTTCGGACTGGCGTGGTTCACGATCCTGCTCCTGCCGGCGTTCATGATCCTCGCCGCATCCGCTCTGCTCGTGCTGCTGCTCCTGCACAGCGACATCGCGGAGTTCGTGTTCCGGTTCATGTGGATCGCCGCCGCCTGCATCTATCTCTTCTCGATGCTCTACGCGGTGCAGCTCGACGGCCGTATCGGTCGTCAGTCCTGGCGCGAAGCCCTCATGTTCCCGGGCCTCGGGGCTCTGCTCCTGATGGCGATCGCCCTGTTCCCGTGGCTGTTCGAGGCGGGGTTGAGCGATCTCGGGCTCGCGCTCACCGACGAGACGCGGTGGGCCTGGGCGGTCGTGTTCTACCTCTGGGGTCCCATCTCGATGCTCGGCATCTGGCTCGCGCGCGCGGTCGAGCCCCTGCCGGGCGGTCGGTTCTTCGCGGGGCTGCTGCTCTACGTCTGCGGGTACGGCTCGCTGCTGTGCGCCATCACCGTCGACTCGTACATCAAGGAGTGGCGTCACGCCGACGCCGCATGGATCAAGACCGAGAAGATCGGACGGGTCGACTCATGACCGAGGCACTTTCGCAGAGTTCCGAGGAGGAGGAGATCAGGGCGGACGCCCGTCGTGAGAGACGGCTGATCCCCCAGGCGCTCCTCTCGATCGGCGTCGTCGTCGTGATCGTCATCGTGCGAGAGCTGCTGCTCCGATGAGCGAGCGGCCGCTGGCCCTCGTCGTCGAGGACAGCGCAGACCAGATGGATCTGCTGCAGAGGTATCTGGACCGCGAGGGATTCGACGTGCTCGCCGCGGTCGACGCCGAATCCGCGATCGCCGCCTTCGCGGACATCTCGCCCCTCGTGGCCGTGATCGATCTGCTGCTGCCCGGCATCACGGGCACCGAATGCGTACGCCGTGTGCGGGCGCGCTTCCCCGACTGCTATCTGATCGTGAGCTCGGTGCTCGACGAGGCCGACTACCCCGATGCGGATGCCGCGCTGCCCAAGCCGATCGTCGGTGCAGATCTCCGTCGACTGCTCGCAGAGGTGCGCCGATGAGGACTCCCGCCCGTGTCCAGGCGTCGGTGGAGCGCGGCTGGCGGCGGTACTTCGACGACCCGACCCCGCTGATGAAGCAGGCGCCGACCGCTGTGGCGGTGGCCGTCGCCGTGGTTCTCGTCGCGAGCCTGCCGGGCTTCATCGTGACGTACCTCGATGCGGTGATCGTCGGGGTCTCGCTCGTCGCCGTCATGACCGTCATGGCCGCGGTGCTGAGCGCGCGCGGTGTGTACGACGGCTGGGTGGTGCTGCTCATCCCGGTGATCGACCTGCTCGGGATCGGTGCGCTGCGCGCCGGCACCGGAGGGGCCACCTCGATGCTGGGCTCGCTGGTGCTGCTTCCGGTGATCTGGATCGCCGCCGCACCGGGGTTCCGCCAGGTCTTCATCGTCGCGGGTTTCACCTCGATCGCCCTGCTGATGCCCTACCTCGTCGACCCGCCCAACGACCCGGTCGAGTGGCTGCGCGGCATCATCGGGCCGCTCGTCTTCGCCACCGTCGGCGCCATCGTCAACGAGATGTCGCGGTTGCAGCGGCTGCGCACTTCGCAGGCGGAGGCGCTGGTCGCCGAGCGCACCGCGGCCCTCGTCGCGAATCAGGCGATGCTCGAGAAGCTGAGCGCCAGCGAGCAGCAGTACCGAGCTCTCTCGGAGTCCTTCACCAGCGTCTGGAACTCGATCACCGGGCAGGCCGTGATCGCCACCGACAGCGGCGGCACGATCTCGGCATGGAACCCCGGCGCCGTGCGCCTGCTCGGGATGTCCGAGCACGATGCGCTCGCGGGGGTCCGCATCGAGCGGTTCTTCGCGCAGGCGGTGCTCAGGCAATTCGCAGCCGCGGGCGTCGAGCGCGCCGCCGATCAGGTGCATCCGGGGCTGCGGGCGCTCTTCGACGAGGCCGATGCGGGACTGACGGTCGACACCCGCGTCGACGTCTCGACCGCGGGAGGTTCGACGGTTCCTGCGCGGGTGACTCTGACATCGCACCAGGACTCGCACGGCTCCCAGCACGGGTATCTGCTCGTCATCACCGACGAGACGCGGGCCGTCGAGGTCGCGCGCATGAAGGATCAGTTCGTCGGGATGATCTCCCACGAGCTGCGGACGCCGCTGAGCGCGATCATCGGATTCCTCGACCTTCTGCAGAACGATCCGGCGCAGCCCCTGACGACGGATCAGCAGGAGTTCGTCGACATCATCGAACGTAACGCGCAGCGACTGCTGAACCTCGTCGGTGACCTGCTCTTCACCGCCCAGGTGGATTCGGGGCGCTTTCCGCTCGAGCGTCGGGACACGGACATCGTCGATCTCGTCCGCGTGGCGGTGGCGTCGTCGGGGCCGCACGCGCAGCGCGAAGGGATCGAGATCACGGCCGAGGTGCCCGATGCTCCCGTGTGGATCTCGATCGACGCCGGACGGATCGGCCAGGCACTCGACAACCTGCTCTCCAACGCGATCAAGTTCACCGGCGACGGCGGGCGCGTCAGCGCGGCCGTGCGCGTGCTCGACGGCTCCGTCGAGCTCGCGGTGCGCGACACCGGCGTCGGCATCCCCGAGGATGAGCAGGGCATGCTGTTCACCCGCTTCTTCCGTGCCTCGACCGCGACCCGCAACGCCGTGCCCGGTGTCGGCCTCGGACTCACGATCACCCGTGCCATCGTGCTCGCCCACGGCGGTTCGATGGAGGTCGCCAGTCGCGAGGGCGTCGGCACGGAGTTCCGGATGCTGCTTCCCGCCACCCCGCGCACCGAGGTGGTCCAGGTGGTCGACTACCGGGAGTGATCGTCGTCGTCGCCCGATCCTGATAGCCTGGTCGGCTCGCCAGGCGGGCGGAAGGACGGCCACGCACGGTGGGATACATAGATGTGACGGGGGTCTCGCTGAGCCTCCCCGATGGCAGGCCCCTGCTGGACGAGGTGACGTTCCGCGTCGGCTCTGGGTCGACGAGCGCACTGATCGGTCCGAACGGCGCGGGCAAGACGACGCTGCTGCGGATCATCCGCGGCGACGTGGTACCGGACGAGGGCGTCGTCACGATCGACGGCGGTCTCGGTGTGATGGACCAGTTCGTCGGGCATGGTGAGCCCGGCCAGACCGTGCACGAGCTGCTGGTTCGAGTCGCTCCGCGTCGGATCCGCCAGGCGGCCGAGGCTCTGGAGACGGCCGAGAATGCACTGATCGCGCGCGACGAGCACGACACGCAGATGGCGTACGCCACGGCGATCGCGGAGTACGCGGACGCCGGAGGATACGAGCACGAGACCGTCTGGGACCAGTGCACGGTCGCGGCTCTCGGGATGTCGTTCGATCGCGCCCGCTATCGCGAGCTCACCACCCTGTCGGGCGGGGAGCAGAAGCGCCTGGCGCTGGAGGCGCTGCTGCGCGGTCCCGACGGCGTGCTGCTGCTCGACGAGCCGGACAACTACCTCGACGTGCCGACCAAGCGCTGGCTCGAGGAGCAGCTGCGCCAGACGCCCAAGACGGTGCTGCTGGTGTCGCACGATCGAGAACTGCTCGCCCGCGGGGTCGATCGACTGGTGACGCTCGAGCCGGGCGGTGCCGGGGCCACCGCATGGGTGCACGGCGGCGGCTTCGCGACCTACCACCGGGCGCGCGCCGACCGGATGGACCGGCTCGACGAGCTGCGTCGTCGCTGGGACGAGCAGCACGAGAAGCTGCGCATCCTGGTGGCCACGCTCAAGGTGAAGGCGTCGGCGAACGACGGCTTCGCGTCGAGGTATCAGGCGGCCCAGACGCGTCTGCGGCGGTTCGAGGATGCCGGCCCTCCCGAGGAGAGGCCGCCGGCGCAGGACTTCGACATGCGATTGCGCGGTGCGCGCACGGGCAAGCGCGCGGTCGTCGCGCAGCGGCTCGAGCTCACGGACCTGATGCGGCCGTTCGACGCCGAGATCTGGTACGGCGATCGTGTCGCCGTGCTGGGCTCGAACGGGTCGGGCAAGTCCCATTTCCTCCGCCTGCTCGCCCGTGGCGGCACCGATCCCGACCCCGCGCGAGGGCATGTCACCTCGACGGGCGAGCAGCTCGACGTCGTCCACCACACCGGCAGTGTGGCGCTGGGGGCGCGGGTCGTGCCCGGGCTGTTCGCGCAGACGCACGCGCATCCGGAGTTCGTCGGCCGCACCCTGCTCGAGATCCTGCATCGGGGCGACGAGCGGCGCGCGGGGATGCCCCGCGACGCCGCCAGCTCGGCGCTGGACCGCTACGGCCTCGTGCGTCAGGCGCAGCAGGGATTCGAGTCCCTGTCCGGCGGGCAGCAGGCACGGTTCCAGGTGCTGCTGCTCGAGCTCTCGGGCGCCACGCTGCTGCTGCTCGACGAGCCCACCGACAACCTCGACATCGAGTCGGCCGAGGCGCTCGAGGATGCGCTGACGCGGTTCGACGGCACCGTGCTCGCGGTCACGCACGATCGCTGGTTCGCGCGGTCCTTCGACCGGTTCCTCGTCTTCGGCTCCGACGGGGAGGTGTACGAGGCCGACGCCCCCGTGTGGGAGGAGGGAAGGGTCGTGCGCAGCCGCTGAACGCGCTCGAGGGCGTGGCCTCGTCGGCGGTGCGCCGCGCGCGTCAGTGCAGGCGGAAGGGTTCGGCCGCCTGCGCCGACGGATCGGCGACCAGTCCCGCCAGGACGGCGCCGATGGCGGGGGCGAACTTGAAGCCGTGGCCCGAGAACCCCGCCCCCACGACGATGCGCCCTCGCCGATCGAGCACGAACGCGCTGTCATCGGTCGAGGTGTAGGTGCAGCTGATCGGGACGGCGGATGCCGGGTCGAGGCCGGGCATCCACTCGCCGACGTAGTCGGCCAGCGACTCGGCGTGGGTGGTCACGTGCGGTCGTCCGTCGGGATCCACGATGTCGCCCACCCGGTGGAACCCCACCTTCACGCCCTCGCCGGGGGTCGGCATCCCGTAGACGGTCCCGGGATAGCGGCCGGGGTCGAGGTAGTGGTTGAGCGAGGGCCAGTCCGCGCGACCGACGGGGAGGAAGTGCGCCGGAGTCTCCTCGGTCACCTGGAGCCGGGGGAGCGGGAAGTCGGGGAGGATCCGCCGCGCCCACGCGCCGGCGGTCACCACGACGGTGTCGGCGCGGATCGTGCCGGTGTCGAGTACGAGGTCGACGCCGGCGTCCGTCTCCTGCACGCGGGTCACCGGTGCGCCCCATCGCACCTCGCCCCCTCCCGCCACGATGCGACGCTCGAGCTCGATGAGCGTGGCGCTCGCCCTCGCGACGCCCGCGTCCTGCGAGAACAGCACGGGGCCGTCGAACCGCATGCCCGACCAGCGGGAGGCGGCATCTCGCGCGGAGAGGAGGCGGGCGTGGATACCGCGCTCGTCCAGCCGCCGCGCGATCCGGTCGAGGTCCACCGCGCCGTGCGTGACCAGCCCGTGCAGACGCAGCAGCGGCGCACCGTCGACGTCGCCGAGGGCATCCCATCCGGCTTTCGCGCGCACGAGCAGATCGAGGTAGTGCTCCTCGTCGTAGGCGTTGTTGAAGTTGCGGGTCGCGCCGTGCGAGGCGCCCTGGTGATGCCCTCGCGTGAATCGCTCGAACACGACGGGGGAGAGACCGCGGCGGGCGAGCTCCCAGGCGGTCGCGAGTCCCATCACGCCGCCGCCGATGACCGCGACCTCCACCGCATCCGACATGCTGCCTCCCGTGCTCGTGTCCAGTCTTCCAGCCGTGGGCAGTGTCGCGCGCGCCCGGTAGGCTTACGGGGTGACCATGGAGATCGAGCTGGGCCGAGGCAAGCGTGCGCGTCGCGCGTACACGTTCGACGACATCGCGGTGGTGCCCTCGCGGCGCACCCGCAACCCGGAGGATGTGTCCACGGCCTGGACCATCGATGCGTTCGGATTCGGGATCCCGGTGCTCGGCGCCCCGATGGACTCGGTCGTCAGCCCGCAGACCGCGATCATGCTCGGACAGCTCGGCGGACTCGGCGTGCTCGACCTCGAGGGCCTGTGGACGCGGTACGACGACCCCGAGCCGCTGCTGGCCGAGATCGCCGGCCTCGACGAGGGCAAGGCGACGGCGCGCATGCAGGAGCTGTACGCCGAGCCGATCAAGCCGACCCTCATCACGCAGCGCCTCGCCGAGATCCGTGAGGCCGGCGTCACGGTCGCCGGCTCCCTCACCCCCCAGCGCACGCAGGAGTTCTACGACACCGTCGCGGCGGCCGGCGTCGACCTGTTCGTGATCCGCGGCACCACGGTGTCCGCCGAGCACGTGTCGAGCGTCGACGAGCCGCTCAACCTGAAGAAGTTCATCTACGACCTCGACGTCCCCGTGATCGTCGGCGGCGCGGCCACCTACACCGCCGCCCTGCATCTGATGCGCACGGGCGCCGCCGGCGTGCTCGTCGGCTTCGGCGGGGGAGCGGCGTCCACCACGCGGGCGACCCTCGGCATCCACGCGCCCATGGCGACAGCCGTGTCCGACGTCGCGGCCGCGCGGCGCGACTACCTCGACGAGTCCGGCGGACGCTACGTGCACGTCATCGCCGACGGGGGCGTGGGCACGTCGGGCGACATCGTCAAGGCGCTCGCGATGGGCGCGGATGCCGTGATGCTCGGCGTCGCCCTCGCCCGGGCCACGGATGCGCCCGGTCGCGGCTTCCACTGGGGTCCCGAGGCGCACCACCCGAAGCTCCCCCGCGGGCGTCGCGTCGAGGTCGGCGGCATCGGCACGCTCGAGGAGATCCTCTACGGTCCCGCGCCCGTCGCCGACGGCACCGCGAACCTGATCGGCGCGCTGCGCAAGTCGATGGCCACCACGGGATACTCCGACCTCAAGGAGTTCCAGCGGGTCGAGGTCGTCCTCGCGCCCTACGAGGCCTGAGGGTTCTGCACGACACCGTGAGTGCTCCCGTTCTGTTCCCGCCGACCCTCCGCGAGGTCATGCTCCGCGGACGCTGGATCGGGATGCTGGTGCTGTGCCTGGTCGTCGCCGGCGTATTCGCGTGGCTCGGACAGTGGCAGCTCGAGCGCGCGATCGAGACGGATCCGCCCCCGGCGGGTGTGACCGAGCAGCTGCGTCCGCTGACCGACGTGGTCGAACCGGGCGTCTATCTTCCCGAGCCCCTGGTCGGTCAGCAGGTCGAGACGTCCGGAACCTGGATCGCCGACGACTTCCTCGTCGTGTCGAGCCGCTTCAACGACGGCGTCGAGGGGTACTGGGTGACCGGGCAGCTCCGGGTCGCGGAGCGCACGTCGATCGCCGTCGCGATCGGTTGGACCGCCGACCGTGATGTCGCGGATGCGGCGATCGCCGAACTGAACTCCGGCTCGTCGTCGGCGACGATCACCGGGCGTCTCATCTCCGATGAGGGCACGGCGCTGCCGCCCGAGGACGATCCGCAGCGCATGGACCGGATGTCGCCCGCCGCGCTGCTCAGCCATTGGCACGACACGGATCAGCTCGACGTGTACCGGCCGTATCTCGCCTCGGTGACGGCCACGGCCGGCCTCGCCGACATCGCCTCCCCGGCGCCCGAGGAGATGTCGCCGGTGAACTGGCTCAACGTCTTCTACGCGGTGGAGTGGGCGATCTTCGCCGGCTTCGCCTTCTACCTCTGGTACCGGCTGGCGAAGGACGCCTGGGAGCGCGAGGTCGAGGAGTTCGACGACGCGGCCGCGGGCGAGACGGCCTGACCGACCGCGCGTCTGCGCGACCCCCGGTGCGCATCCGAGCGGGGATGCGTCCGATATTCCACCTTCGTCGGGGGTGCGCTCCGACCTTCGGTGAGGGCTTGGTTACCAATCGGGAAACTCCGTTGAGGTTGTCCGAGGGCGTCCGTAGGCTCGCTCACATGTGCGTGAGCTGAGTGCGCGCAGCCGCGGTTTCACGAGAGCCGCCGCCGGACGAAACCCGAGGAGACAACACAGATGATGTCCGCTCCCGACGCCGTGAACCACGAGGTTCCCGGGTCTGATCGCAGAAGTCGGGGGCGTCTCGGCGTCCTCGCCGCCACCTGCGTCGCCGCTCTGGGCGCCAGCGCCCTGATCGCCGCGCCCGCCTCCGCCGATGTCGCAGGCACAGGGGTGGTCATCAACGAGGCGTACCTCTCCGGCGGCAGCGCCGGTGCCGCGTTCACGAACAAGTTCGTCGAGCTCTACAACCCCACGGCCGCTCCGGTGACCCTCGACGGTCTCTCGCTGCAGTACCGCTCCGCGACGGGCACGGGCGCCTCCAACGGCGTCGCCCCGTTGACCGGCGTCATCCCTGCGGGCGGACACTACCTCGTGCAGGCGGGCAGCAACGGCGCGAACGGCGCGGCCCTTCCTTCGGCCGATGCGGTGAGCACGCTCAACCCGAGCGGCACGAACGGCACTCTGGCCCTCGTCGAGGGCACCGCCGCCGTCACCCTGGCCCCCGGCTCGGTCACGGGCGTCGACGGCGTCATCGACGTTCTCGGCTACGGCACCTCGAACACCTTCGAGAAGACCGCGGCGACGCCCCCCACCGGCAACACCGACGTCAAGTCGCTGAACCGCACCGACGGCGCGGACACCGACGACAACCGCGCGGACTTCGCCCTCTCTGCGACCATCACGCCGCAGAACTCCGGCGGCACGGATCCCGGTACCGACCCGGGCACCGACCCCGGCACCGATCCGACCGCCGTGTCGATCGCCGAGGTGCAGGGTACGACCGATGTCTCGCCGCTGAACGGCCAGACCGTCACGGTGCAGGGCATCGTGACGGCCGACCACCGCACCGGCGGGTACAAGGGCATCGTCATCCAGACCCAGGGTTCGGGCGGCGCGACCGATGCGACCCCCGGTGCCTCCGACGGCGTCTTCGTCTTCCTGAACGCGCTGGCGCCCACGCTCGAGATCGGCGACCTCGTGTCGGTCACCGGAGGAGTCAGCGAGTACTTCGGACAGACTCAGATCAACCCGACCGCGCTCTCCGGCATCTCGGTCGTGCAGGCCGGAGTGGGCGTCCCCGAGGTGACCCCGCTGCCCGACACCGTGGTGGGCGCCGACCGCGAGCAGTACGAGAACATGCTCGTGGCGCCCGAAGGCACCTACCGCGTCGCCTCCAGCCACCAGCTCTACAACTTCGGGGCGCTGTGGCTCAACGCCGGTGCCGATCTGAACGTCAAGAGCACAGAGCTCGCCCGTCCGGGCGATGAGGCGGCGGCGATCGCTGCGGCGAATCGCGCCAACCGCATCCTCCTCGACGACGGATGGTCGATCCAGGTCACCAACAACGGCCACCCGAACGACCAGCCGTACTTCACCAAGGACCTCGTGGTCCGCAACGGCGACACCGTCGACTTCAGCGACCACGGCTACGTGCTGCAGTACGGCTTCGACGACTGGCGGCTGCAGCCGGTGGTGCCGATCGACAGCACCTCGCCTGCCGACCTGAAGGCCGGCTTCACCGCGACCAACCCGCGCAGCGACGCGGCCCCGTCGGTCGGCGGCGACGTGCAGGTGGCGTCGTTCAACGTCTTCAACTACTTCACGACGCTGAAGAGCACGAACTCGAACGCCAGAGGCGCGGCGAACGCGGCGCAGTTCGAGATCCAGAAGTCGAAGATCGTCGCCGCCATCAACGGCCTCGACGCCGAGATCGTGTCGCTGATGGAGATCGAGAACTCGATCAAGCTCGGCGGATCTCTCGATGACGCTCTGGCCGATCTGGTCGACGGTCTCAACGACGCACTCAGCGACGACGTCTGGGACTACGTGCGCACCCCCGCTGCACTGAACGACGCGGCGACGACCGATTTCATCACGAGCGCCATCATCTACAAGAAGGATGCGGTCGACACGGTCGGCGACAGCCTGACGGTCAGGGATGAGAGCGTCTGGGGCAACGCCCGCGAGCCGATCGCGCAGGCGTTCGACATCGACGGACGCGTCGTCACCGTGGTGGCGAACCACTTCAAGTCGAAGTCGGCGCCCGAGGGCGGGGGCGCGGAGCCGGCCGATGGTCAGGGCTTCTTCAACGCCGACCGTGTGAAGCAGGCGAACTCGCTCAAGGGCTTCACCGAGGAGATCGAGCAGACCACCGGCAGTGCCGACATCCTGCTGATCGGCGACTTCAACGCCTACGCCAAGGAAGACCCGATCGACGTCTTCACCTCCGCGGGGTGGAGCGATGTCGCGCGCGAGAAGGCACCGGATCAGCACACGTACTCGTTCGACGGCGAGCTCGGCTCGCTCGACCACGTGCTGGCCTCGCCCTCGCTCTCGGCATCCATCACCGGTGCGGGAGTGTGGAGCATCAACTCTCCGGAATGGAGCGATCGCGGCTACGCGTTCGGCGCCACCGAGGCGGGCACGCCGTTCCGCTCCAGCGATCACGACCCGATCATCGTGGGCGTCTCGTCCGCGGTGCCGCCGGTCAGCATCGACGTCGTGACGATCAACGACTTCCACGGCCGCATCGAGGCCGACGGCGCCGCAGCGGGTGCCGCGGTGGTCGCCGGAGCGGTCAAGCAGTTCCGTGAGGCGAACCCGAACACGATCTTCGCCGGTGCCGGCGACCTGATCGGCGCGTCGACGTTCACGTCCTTCATCAACGACGACAACCCGACCATCGACGCGCTCAACGCGGCAGGTCTCGATGTCAGCGCGGCGGGCAACCACGAGTTCGACCAGGGCTGGGAGGACCTGCGCGACCGTGTGCAGGACCGCGCGGACTGGGAGTACATCTCGTCGAACGTCTTCCTGACCGAGACGGGCGAGCCCGCGCTCGCACCGGCCTGGGTCAAGGAGCTCGACGGCGTGCGGGTGGGCTTCGTCGGAGCCGTCACCGAGGATCTGGATTCGCTCGTGTCGCCCGAGGGCATCGCGGGGCTCGAGGTGCGCAGCATCGTCGACTCCGTGAACGCCGTGGCCGACGACCTGCGTGACGGCGACGACTCCAACGGCGAGGCGGATGTCGTCATCCTGCTCGTGCACGAGGGCGCCGAGAGCACCGAGCTGTCGGCGATCACCCCGACCTCGCCGCTCGGCGAGATCGTGTACGGGGTCGACGACGACGTGGACGCGATCGTCTCGGCGCACACCCACCTCGCGTACAACCACGTCATCGACGGTCGACCCGTCGTGTCGGCGGGGCAGTACGGCGAGAACCTCGGCCTGATGAACCTCCAGGTCGATCCGAAGACGAAGGAGCTGCTCTCGATCACCAACGAGATCAAGCCGCTCACCTCGGCCGGCCAGCCGCTGTACCCGGCTGTTCCGGAGGTGGCCGACATCGTCGCGAAGGCGAAGGCCGAGGCCGACGTCCTCGGAGCGGTGAAGGTCGGAGACATCACGGCCGACTTCAACCGCGCTCGCCAGGCGAACGGCTCCGAGAACCGCGGTGGCGAGTCCACCATCGGGAACTTCGTCGCCGACGTGCAGAAGTGGTCGACCGGGGCCGACATCGCGCTGATGAACCCGGGCGGGATCCGCGCGAACCTCACGTACGCGTCGTCGAACGCGAACGACCCGGCGGGCAACGTCACCTACCGAGAGGCGGCGACGGTGCAGCCGTTCGCCAACACGCTGGTCACGCTGACGCTCACCGGAGCACAGCTGAAGGGCGTGCTCGAGGAGCAGTGGCAGCCGGCGGGATCGGCTCGTCCGTTCCTCAAGCTCGGCGTGTCCGAGGGGCTGGTCTACACGTACGACCCCGCGGCCGCGCAGGGCTCGCGCATCACGTCGATCACGCTCGACGGCACCGCGATCGATCCGGCGGCGAACTACACGGTGGCCGCCAACTCGTTCCTCGCCGCGGGTGGCGACAACTTCGGCACCTTCAAGGCCGGAACGGGCAAGCGCGACACCGGCAAGATCGACCTGCAGTCGATGGTCGACTGGTTCGACGCGAACAAGACCGCGACCCCTGATCTCGCGCAGCGAGCCGTGGGCGTCTCGGTCAGCGCTCCGGACGCCGACGGCTACCGGGCCGGCGACCAGGTGACCGTCGCGCTCTCGTCGCTGGCCTTCAGCGCGGGGGAGCAGGCGCCGGGAGAGGTGGCGCTGTCGCTCGGAGGGGCGCAGCTCGCCTCGGGAGCCGTCGATCCGACGATCGTCGACACCACCGACGAGGTGGGGCGCGCATCGCTGACCTTCACCGTCCCCTCGGGCGTCTACGGGGCGCAGCAGCTCGCGGTCTCCGTGGCAGGCACGGGCACGACCGTGCAGGTGCCGTTCACGATCGCCGGCGAGGAGGAGCCCGAGCAGTTCGCGGGCACCATCGAGCTCGGGTCCTCGAAGGTGGCCGCGGGCAAGAAGCTGCAGATCCGCGGAGAGGGCTACGAGGCGGGCGAGACCGTGACGGTCGACCTCCGTTCCACGAAGGGGCAGGAGGTCGAGGTCGGCACGGTGAAGGTCCGGGCCGACGGCACGTTCTCGACCACGGTGACGGTTCCCAAGGGCGCGAAGCCGGGCCCGTACACGGTCGCGGTGGCTCAGGCCGACGGCGATGAGGCGACGGCGACCGTCACTGTGACCCGCGCCGGCGGTATCGGCGGGATCATCGGCGGCATCCTCGACTGGCTGTGGGATCTGCTCCACGGGTGGTTCTGACGCTGAACGCGCAGTGATGCACGCGAAGGCCGCCGGGAGCGATCCCGGCGGCCTTCGTCGTGCGCGGCGGCTCAGCCGCTGATGACCTCGACCTCCGCCTGCACGAGTGCGGCGGCGAAGTCGGACGTCGGTGCGGTGTCCGTCACGAGGTAGTCGACGCGATCGAGCGTCGTCACCTGCGCGAAGAGCCGGCGACCGAACTTCGACGAGTCGGCGAGGATGGCCGTGCGTTCGGCCCGCTGGATCATCTCGGCCATCATGTTCGCGTCGCCCATGTTCGACGTCGAGAACCCGGCCTCGTCGATCGCGCCCACGGCGATGAGTGCGAGATCGCACCGGATGTCGACCTCGGGCCCTCCCGGCGTCATGGTGAACGTCACCGGTCCCGTCGTGGCCTGGGTGATCGCCCGCACGGCCCCGCCGAACACGTAGAGGTCGCGGAACGCGGAGGGGGGGATCTCCGCGGGGATGCGGAGATTGTTCGTGGCGATCGTGAGGTCGCGGTGCGTGCGCAGCGCGCGGGCGAGGGCGAGCGTCGTCGTGCCGGCATTGATCATCACGACCGCGCCGTCGTCGATAAGGCCGGCGGCGAGGCGCGCGATCTTCTCCTTCTCCTCGGTCTGCATCCGCAGCCGCACGTCGAGCGCGCGGTCCTTGAGCTGCCCCTCCGCGCTCATCGCGCCGCCGTGGGTGCGGATCACGACGCCTTCGCGGTCGAGCTGATCGAGGTCGCGCCTGATGGTGTCGATCGAGACGTTGAAGTGCTCGGCGAGGCCTCCGACGGTCACTTCGCCCACCTGCTCGACATAGGCGGCGAGATCGGCCTTGCGGCCGGCGGGGAGTCGGCGCTTCGGCGTCGATGCGGTTGCTTCCATGCACACATCTGTAGCACATCGCCGCAACGAACGCCGCAGATCAACGCAGAAAGCCGCAATCCGCAGGGTCGAGAAATAGGGCACCATCACCCGCGCAACGGGGCTACAGTCGAGGAAATCTGTAGTTACAACTTGGATATCCGCAGGAAAAGTCTTGACTATCCTGCAAATGTCGGCATAACATGGCTCAAAACCGCACGAACAAGCATCGAAGCGCGTGTGCGGCACGATCTCGAAGAGGAGAAGTGATGATCACAGTGGGGCGAGGGCGACGCATTCTGAAGCTCGCCGGCGCAGCGACGGCAGCCGTGACGGTTCTGGCCGTGGCAGGGTGCGCGGCGGGCGACAGCGGAACGGGCGCCGGCGACGGCGACGTGACGATCGAGTTCGCGCAGTGGTGGGAGCCCGAGCTCCCCGACGGCGAGTTCCAGGGGCTCATCGACGAATTCGAAGATGCGAACCCGGGTATCACCGTCAAGCTCGTGAGCGGCCCGTACGCGTCGACCAAGGAGCAGCTGTTCGCCGGTGCCGCCTCGGGCACGATGCCCGACGTCGTCGGACTCGACGGCGCCTGGGTGAACGATTTCGCCTCGCAGGGGGTGATCGCCGACCTCAGTGCGCTGATGAAGGAGAACGACTACGACGACAGCGAGCTGGCGAGCCAGATCCAGGTCGACGGCAGCACCTACATGATCCCGGTCGTCAACTTCGTCTACCCGATGTTCACGAACGACACGCTGCTCGCCGAGGCCGGCGTCACCGCGCCGCCCACCACCCGCACGGAGTTCGCGGATGCCGCGGCGAAGGTCTCCGCTCTGGGCGACGACGCCTCCGGCTGGGTGCTCCCGCTGTCGCTCGAGGCGCCCAACGGCGTGCAGAACGACGTCATGTCGTGGGTGTGGGCGTCCGGTGGCTCGATGCTCAAGGACGGGCAGCCCGACCTGACGAACGCCGATGTGACCTCGGCCGTCGAATTCATCGGCGACATGTGGGATGCGGGATCGATCGCGTCGGGATCCTTCACGATGAAGGAGCAGGACAAGGTCGAGGAGTTCACCAACGGCCGCGTCGGCATGATGATCGACTCGCTCGCGCACATCAACCTGATCCGCGAGACCAACCCGGATCTGAAGTTCTCGATCTCCGCCCTCCCGGCGGAGGACGGCTACGACGGCGAGCGGGGCATCCCCTACGCATCCTGGGGCATCGGCGTCGCCGAGAACTCCGAGCACAAGGACGCCGCGTTCAAGCTCGTGTCGTTCCTGATGAGCGAGAAGACCAACTCCGAGCTCTCGACGATGGCGAAGGCGTTCCCCGGCAACTCGAAGTCCGTGCCGGACTTCGTGAACGACGACGAGCTGTTCAAGACGGCGTTCGACATCTATCAGGCGGGCTACCCCGCCAACGAGTTCACCGGACTCCCGGTCGCCGAAGACCTGATGCGTCAGCTCGGGGAGCAGCTGCAGTCGGCCTTCGACGGTCAGCAGTCGATCGACGACGCGATCGACAAGGCGCAGGAGTCCTGGAAAGCGGAGTTCTGAGCTCCCGCTTCCCGTCTGAACGGGGTGCCGCATCGTCCCTGATGCGATGCGGCACCCGACCAATCAAGGAGCCACGCGTCCCATGAGTCTGAGAACGTCCGACGACACCGAGGTGATCGTCACCGGGGTCCCGCTGTCGCGCCGCCGGCGCCAGCTGCGCAAGACCACCGAGTCGTACGCCTTCCTCTCGCCCACGATCATCCTGCTGTTCGTGCTGATGATCGTTCCGATCATCATGGTGATCGGGTACTCCTTCCAGGACAACGTGATCCTGAACAAGTCGCCCGAGTTCGTCGGAATCGCCAACTACGTCGAGATCCTGTCCGACCCGCGCTTCTGGAAGGCGACGGGCAACACCATCCTCTTCACGGTGACGAGCGTGGTCGCGCACCTCGTCCTCGGACTCACCTTCGCGATGATGCTGAACAGCCCGCTTCTCGGCCGCTTCTCGCGGTCGTTCTTCCGGGCCCTGTACATCCTGCCGTGGCTGTTCACGGTCGCCGTGATCGCGGTGCTGTGGAGGATGCTGCTCGCCCCCAACGGCGTGGTCAACTTCCTCCTCAACACGGACATCGAGTGGCTCGCCTCGCCGCAGCTCGCGCTGGGCACCATCATCTTCATCAACATCTGGGCCGGATACCCGTTCTTCATGGTGAGCCTCCTCGCCGGTCTCCAGGGCATCCCGAACGAGCTCAACGAGGCGGCGACCGTCGACGGCGCCGGTGCCGTGCAGCGGTTCTGGAACGTCACCATCCCGCAGCTGCGCCCCATCATCGTGAGCCTCGTGCTGCTCGATCTGATCTGGACCTCTCAGCAGTTCGCCCTCATCTGGATGACGACCGGTGGCGGCCCCATCGACGTCACCGAGGTGCTCAGCACCTTCACCTACAAGCTCGCCTTCGCCAAGTACGACTTCTCGCTCGCCGCCACGTCGGCCGTGCTCGTCCTGCTCATGTCGATGGTCCTCGCCGTCTTCTACGTCCGTCACCAGAAAGCGAGGGACTGATCGTGGCTCTCACCATCGTTGCCCAGCGCCGCGTCGCGAAGACCGGCGTGACGATCGGACTGATCCTCGGAGCGGTCTTCGCCGCCGGCCCCGTGCTGTGGATGCTGTCGAGTTCGTTCAAATCGAACACGCAGATCTTCGAGCTGCCGCCGCGACTGATCACCGACACGTTCTCGTTCGACGCCTACGTCGCGATCTTCACCAACCCCGAGACGATGCGGTTCTTCCTGAACAGCTACATCGTCGCCGGCGCGGTCACCATCCTCACCCTCCTCGTCGCGATCCAGGCGGCGTACGCGTTCAGCCGGTTCGACTTCCGCGGCAAGCGCATCCTGAACGTGGTGATCGTGAGCGTGCAGGCCGTGCCGCCCATCACACTGCTCATCCCGTACTTCGGACTCATGGTGGCCCTCGGGCTCTACAACTCCTACCTCGGGCTGATCCTCACGTACATGGTGTTCACGCTGCCCTACGCGATCATCATGATGACCGGGTACTTCAACACGCTGCCCAAGGAGCTCGACGAAGCCGTGCGCGTCGACGGCGCGGGGTCGATGACCGCGCTGTGGCGCATCCTGGTGCCGATCTCGATCCCCGGCATCGTCTCGGTCGGCATCTACACGTTCATGATCGCGTGGAACGAGTACCTGTTCGCGCTGACGCTGACGCGCACGATCGACATGCGCACGGTGCCCATCGGCATCCAGCTGCTCATGGGCCAGCACTCGTACGAGTGGAACCAGATCATGGCCATGAGCGTGCTCGGGTCGATCCCGGTGCTCCTGCTCTTCCTCTTCTTCCAGCGCTACTTCATCGGCGGCCTCACGGCCGGTTCCGTGAAGAGCTGATCCGTCCGACCTCGACTTCACCCCCACGAAACAGGAGAAACACGTGCTCTACACCGGCAAATCCATCCTCGACGTCGCCAACGAACACAACTTCGCGATCCCCGCGTTCAACATCAGCGACTGGGCGATGTTCACCGGCATCATCGACATCAGCGAGGAGCTGGACGCCCCCGTCATCATCGCCATCCACCCCGACGAGGTGTCGCACGTCACGACGGATCTGATCGCCGCCATGCACTCGCGCGCGCACCGGGCGAGCGTCCCCGTGGCGATCCACTGGGACCACGGCGGCACGTACGAGCAGATGATCACCGCCATCAAGTCCGGTTTCACCTCGGTCATGATCGATGCCTCTCTGCTGCCGTTCGAGGAGAACGTCGCGCTGACGCGCAAGGTCGTCGAGGCGGCCCACGCCGTGGGGATCCAGGTGGAGGGCGAGCTCGGCACCATCGGCGCGAACGACAGCTACGGCGAGTCGGGAGCGGCCGAGATCATCTACACGAACCCGGACGACGCGGTGCGCTTCGTGCAGGAGACGGGCGTCGACAGCCTGGCGATCGCGATCGGCACCTCGCACGGGCTGTACCCGAGTGACAAGAACCCCGAGCTGCGCCACGACCTCCTCGAGCAGATCAAGGCGGCCGTCGGCATCCCCCTCGTGCTGCACGGCGGGTCGTCGAACCCCGATGCGGAGCTCGCGCGCGCGGTCGAGCTGGGAGTGAACAAGATCAACATCTCCAGCGACATCAAGGTCTCGTACCACAACCGGATGCGCGAGATCCTCGGCACCGACGAGCGCCTGCGCGAGCCGAACGCGATCCAGCCCGAGCCGATCGCCGCCATGAAGGCGACCGCGGCTGAGAAGATCAGGCTGTTCGGCGCAGACGGCAAGGCCGAGCTGTACTGACCAGGGCCACGAGGAGGACGATCGTCGGATGATCGGTGAAGCGGGCGTGGCAGCACGCGACAGGCAGCTCGTGCTCGGGCTCGGCGGAACGGTCGACTTCGAGCTCCGGTGGGATTCCGCCGTGGTCGAGCGACTCGCGCGCGAGCTGCGCGTGCGCCGACACGAGTTGACGCCCTCGGCGCCGATCACCGACGAGCGCTCCCTTCTGGTGACCATCCTCGCGTTCGTCGCGGCGGGCACGGGCACGGAGCGGTTCGTCGCCTCCTCCGAGATCCTGGAGCGGTTCGCGGGGCACTTCGCGTACGACGTGACCCTCGGCGGCACGGGGGTGCGGGCGGGGCTGGTGCTCGACAGCCTCGGCATCCCCAGCGTCCAGCATCTGGTGAGCATCGACGACAACGTGCGTCGACTGCTGCCCCCGGCTATCACCGTCCTGTCCTCCGCCACGCGCGACACGCTCGACCCCCACCTGATCGTGCAGTATCCGGTGGGGGCGACCGTGCGCCTCGTCGACGGCGACATCGTCTCACCCGCGGCCAATCGGCTGATCTTCGCGAACGATCCGCCGAACCGCGAGATGGTGATCGCCGAGGGGCTGCCGGATGCGCTCGCCACGGCATCCGCCTTCCTGATCTCCGGGTTCAACACGATGCAGGACCCTTCCCTGCTCGAAGAGCGCCTCGACGACATCGCCCGCGCGCTGCCCCGCCTCCCCGCGGACGCGCTGGTCTACTACGAGGACGCGGGCTTCTACACGCGCGCGTTCGCCGAGACCGTGCGCAGGCGGCTGCTGCCGAGCATCCACGTGTACGGGATGAACGAGGACGAGCTGCAGGAATACGTCGGGCATCCGGTGAACCTGCTCGATGCGGCCGACGTGACGCGCGCGCTGGAGGAGGTGCAGCGGATCATCCCGGTCCCGGCTCTCGTCGTGCACACCCGGTACTGGGCGATCGCCGTAGGCCCGCAGTCCGCACGTCATCGCGAGGCGCTCGAGAGCGCCGTCCGCGTCGCCGCCACGCGCTACCGCGTCGGCGACGGCTTCACGCCGGAGGAGGCAGAGGCGACGGCCTCGATGCCGCGGCACTCCGGCGGTTCGCAGCTGGTCGCAGAGGTCGAGAGGAGCATCACGGATGCCGTCGGCGTGCCCGCCTTCTCGCTCGACGTCGCGCATCCCACGACGATCGGCCTCGGCGACAGCTTCGTCGGGGGATTCCTCGCCGTGCACGCCGAGAACGGACGATGACCGTGAACCCGATACTGCTTCCCACCAACCGCCCGCCCGAGCGCTTCTACCGGGGCGGCGCGCGGCTCGACGCGTTCCGCCGCGAGCACGGAGCCGCGGACCGGGTCCCGGAGGACTGGGTGGGATCGACCACCACCATCCGCGGAGAGGAGTCGCTCGGGCTCACAATGCTCCCGGACGGACGAGTGCTGCGCGACGCCGTCGAGGCCGATCCGATCGCGTGGCTGGGTGCCGCGCACGTCGAGAGATGGGGTGCCGACACCCGGCTGCTGGTGAAGATCCTCGACGCCGGTCAGCGCCTGCCGGTGCACGCGCACCCTCATGACGACTTCGCCGCGAGCCACCTGGGTCGCGCGCATGGCAAGGCCGAGGCGTGGTACATCCTCGAGGGCGGCACGGTGCACGTCGGAGTGCGTGACGACGTCGACCTCGCCCGCCTCTCCGCGCTGGTGACAGCGCAGGACGTCGGTTCGCTGCTCGGTCTGCTGCACGCGATCGACGTGGCGCCGGGCGATGTCGTCTGGGTGCCTCCTGGCGAGCTCCACGCGATCGGCGCCGGAGTGCTGCTCCTCGAACTCCAGCAGCCCGAGGATCTGTCGATCCTGCTCGAGTGGGACGGCTTCGCGATCGACGGACCGGCGCTCGGCCATCTGGGGCTGGGCTTCGATCTCGCCCTCACGGCGGTGAACACCCGGGCGCGCAGTCTCGAGGACATGCGCGATCTCGTGCGGTCCGCGCCGGCGAGCGGGTCCGTGTTCCCGGCGGACGCGGATCCGTACTTCCGACTCGAACGGATGCGGATCGATCGGGCCGCCACGGTGGAGCAGGGGTTCTCGATCGTGGTCGTCACGGAGGGGGCACTCGAGATCGGTGTCGCAGGGTCGGCGGGGGAGCGGCTCCGCTCCGGGAGCACCCTCCTCGTCCCCTGGAGTGCGGGTCCCCTCGACGTCGCCGGCGTCGGCGAGCTGCTGATCGCCCGGCCCCCGGCCGCGTAGGGAAAGGCGTCATGCCCAGTCGGCGCAGGACACCTCGGGATACTCCAGGATTCGCCGGTCTGCGGTGACAAGGATCAGTCCGTCGAGCTGCGCCTGAGCGACGAGCATCCGATCGAAGGGATCTCGGTGCTCCCAGGCGAGTTCGCCCGCGAGTCGCATGTGCGCGGAGGTGAGGGGGAGCTCCGTCGCGAACATCAGGTCCATCAGGGCCTGCCATCGGGTGAGCACTCTCCCGCCGTGCGGCAATCGCCCGAGGCGGGTCTTCTGCGCGATCTCGAAGGAGCTGGCTGCGGAGACCACGACGGAATCGGCCGCGGCGAGGTCGTCACGAACGGCACGGGGCACCCGCTCCGGATCCGTCGCCAACCACAGCACGACGTGCGTGTCGAGAAGGAACGCGCTCACCGCGGTGCCGAGGTCAGAGGGTCGTCGCCGTGGCCGACTTCCCAGTCCGCCAGTTCGCCGTGCGGTGCATCGTCGAACAGCGCCTCGCCGGAGATCGGCGGGATCTCGGGGAGCAGCGCGGTCTCGAAGGTGCGGCGCCGCGGAGTGGCCGCACTGATCCGGGCGATCGGTGCTCCTGCGCGGGCGATCACGATCTCCTCTCCGGACTCCACCCGCCTCAACAGCTCCGAGAGTCGCGTCTTGGCATCCTGCACGTTCACGATCGTCGTCATCCGTCAAGGATACGCCTGGTCTGGTCAAGGTGACCAGACCAGGTCCCCTCTCTCGTTCATCCGGAATTCCACGCCGACTAGACTGAGGGCATGCCCGAACCGAAAGTCGCCAGCTTTCCGGCGATCCGCGGTGCGCTGAAGTTCTACCAGATCGCGTCGATCATCACCGGAGTCATGTTGCTCCTGCTGCTGACCGAGATGGTGCTGAAGTACACGCCGATCCACCTCGAACTCTTCCTCGGGG
Source organism: Microbacterium sp. NPDC097977 (assembly GCF_040302605.1). Lineage (NCBI taxonomy): Bacteria > Bacillati > Actinomycetota > Actinomycetes > Micrococcales > Microbacteriaceae > Microbacterium > Microbacterium sp. NPDC097977. The sequence goes on along the minus strand of NZ_JBEOUR010000029.1, from coordinate 9,397 downwards.
GCTCCGGAGGACCGCTCTGGTTCGCGGGCGTCCTCGCGGGCCCGGACTGCCAGTGGTGGTCGCTGTTCGCGCCGATGACCAATTCCTGCGAGATGACCTCGCTGGGTGACGGGTTCAACCTGTCGCTGTTCATCCTCGTCGCGCACGGCTGGTTCTACGTCGTGTACCTGTTCGCGTGCTTCCGCATGTGGAGCCTGATGCGCTGGCCGTTCCCCCGCTTCATCCTCCTCGCCCTCGGTGGTGTGATCCCGCTGCTCTCCTTCTTCATGGAGAACGTGGTCGCCCGCGAGGTCAAGACCTATCTCGCCACTCGAGAGGCCGCACAGGCCCCCGCCCCGGAAGGTGTCCGTTGACCGAACAGTCAGAGACCCAGCAGCGCCCCGCACTCGTCGTCGATTTCGGCGCGCAGTACGCGCAGCTGATCGCCCGCCGAGTGCGTGAAGCCGGCGTCTACAGCGAGATCGTGCCGCACACGGCCACTGCCGAGGAGATCGCGGCGAAGAACCCGGTCGCGATCATCCTCTCCGGCGGGCCGTCGTCGGTGTACGAGGAGGGCGCTCCGCGCCTCGACCCCGCGGTGTTCGAGCTCGGGGTCCCGACGCTCGGCATCTGCTACGGCTTCCAGTACATGGCGCAGACGCTCGGCGGCGAGGTCGCGAACACGGGCCTGCGCGAGTACGGCGCCACCGACGCGGTCATCACGGGCGACGGCGGCACCCTGCTCGGCGGGCAGCCTGCAGAGCAGAACGTGTGGATGAGTCACGGCGACCAGGTCGCCAAGGCCCCTGAGGGGTTCGAGGTCCTCGCGACCACCGAGGCGACCAAGGTCGCCGCCTTCGCGGATCCGGAACGCGGCTTCTACGGCGTGCAGTGGCATCCCGAGGTGAAGCACTCCGATCACGGACAGCAGGTCATCGAGAACTTCCTGCACCGCGGTGCGGGGCTCGCATCCGACTGGAATCCCGACAACGTGATCGCGGAGCAGGTCGCACGCATCCGCGAGCAGGTGGGTGACGCCCGCGTCATCTCCGCGCTCTCCGGTGGCGTCGACTCCGCCGTCTCGACCGCGCTCGTGCACAAGGCCATCGGCGATCAGCTCACGGCGGTGTTCGTCGACCACGGTCTGCTGCGCAAGGGCGAGCGCGAGCAGGTCGAGAAGGACTACGTCGAATCGACCGGCGTCCGCCTCATCACGGTCGACGCGGCAGAGACCTTCCTGGGTCACCTCGCCGGGGTCACCGACCCCGAGGAGAAGCGCAAGATCATCGGTCGTGAGTTCATCCGGGCGTTCGAGAAGGTGCAGCTCGACCTCGTCGCCGAGGCCAAGGCCGCAGGCGGCGCACCGGTCAAGTTCCTCGTGCAGGGAACGCTCTACCCCGATGTCGTCGAGTCCGGCGGCGGAGCGGGTACCGCCAACATCAAGTCGCACCACAACGTGGGCGGACTGCCCGACGACCTCGACTTCGAGCTGATCGAGCCGCTGCGGGCGCTCTTCAAGGATGAGGTCCGTGCGATCGGCCGCGAGCTCGGCATCCCCGAGGCGATCGTCGGACGCCAGCCGTTCCCCGGGCCCGGTCTCGGCATCCGCATCATCGGCGAGGTCACGCAGGATCGGCTCGAGATCCTTCGCGAAGCGGATGCGATCGCACGGGAGGAGCTCACCAAGGCGGGGCTCGACCAGGACATCTGGCAGTGCCCGGTGGTGCTGCTCGCCGACGTGCGCTCCGTGGGCGTGCAGGGCGACGGACGCACGTACGGCCACCCCATCGTGCTGCGCCCGGTCTCGAGCGAGGACGCGATGACCGCCGACTGGACGCGTCTGCCGTACGACGTGCTGTCGAAGATCTCGAACCGCATCACCAACGGCGTCCGTGACGTCAACCGCGTGGTGCTCGATGTCACGTCGAAGCCGCCGGGAACAATCGAGTGGGAGTGACGAAGGAGCTCCCACTCGCGTGAGCACTGCGTGCACTCGACCGCGCCGGCGGGCGAGTGGAGTGATCTCCCGCGGATGATGCCGAACGGGCGCGGACCATCACGGTCCGTGCCCGTTCGCGTCTCATCCGGCAGGATGAGCGTATGACCACGGCGCGGACGAAGATCACGGTTATCGGTGCAGGGAGCGTAGGGGTGAGCGTGGCGTATGCGGCGCTGATCCGGGGGAGTGCGGCCGAGGTCGCGCTCTACGACATCGCGACCGACAAGGTGGATGCCGAGGTGCTCGACCTCGCGCACGGCACCCAGTTCACCTCTGCCTCGGTCAGCGGCGGTTCCGATCTCTCGGTCGTCGACGGCAGCGACGTGATCGTGGTGACCGCCGGGGCGAAGCAGCAGCCGGGGCAGACCCGGATGGAGCTCTCCGGCATCAATGCGCGGCTGCTCGAGACGCTCATACCGCAGCTCGTCGAGCGCGCGCCCCAGGCGGTGTTCCTCGTCGTGACGAACCCGGCCGATGTCATGACCGTGGTCGCCCAGCGCGTCTCCGGGCTGCCTCCCCACCGGGTGTTCGGATCCGGCACCGTCCTCGACACCTCCCGACTGCGCTGGCGTCTCGCGCACCGGGCGAACGTGAGCACGGCGAGTGTCCACGCCGACATCGTGGGCGAGCACGGCGACACCGAGTTCCCGCTGTGGTCCAACGCGACGATCGGATCCGTGCCGATCCTCGACTGGCCCGCCGACGAGCCGTTCACGGTCGAGGAGCTCGACCGGATCGCGATCGAGGTGCGTGACGCGGCCTACGCCGTGATTCGCGGCAAGGGCGCCACCAACCTCGCGATCGGCGTCAGCTGCGCCCGGATCGCCGAAGCGGTCCTGCGGGACGAGCGGGCCGTCCTCCCCGTCGCGACCGTGCTCGACGGCCAGTACGGCATCGACGGCGTCGCGCTGTCCGTGTCCTCTGTGGTGGGCGCGGCGGGTGCGGTGCCGCTGGGGGAGACGCCCATGAGTGCGCACGAGAGGGCTCAGCTGCACGCATCCGCCGCGGCGATCCGCGCGGCGATCGACGAGCTCGGATGAACCGATCGCAGAAAATCTCGGATTTCTTCGGCGACGATGTCGATCTGAGGTGTTCCCGTTCGACGTCCTGAATGAGAGGGTCGAGAGACGGCCCCATCCACCGAGGAGAACACCATGAAGTACATGCTGATCATGCGATCGAACGACGACGCGGTCGAGGCGTACGAGGAGACGCCCTTCGAGGAGGTCATCGCGGCCATGGGCGCGTACAACGAGTCGATGATCAAGGCCGGTGTGCTGCTCGCCGGCGAAGGGCTCAGCGACGCCTCCGAGGGCTTCGTCGTCGACTTCAGCGCCGAGAAGCCGCTCATCACCGATGGCCCCTACGGCGAGACCAAGGAGCTGTTCAACGGCTTCTGGATCATCGAGGTCGCATCCCGTGAGGAGGCCGCCGAGTGGGCGAGTCGCGCTCCGCTGGGAGCAGGGTCGTTCCTCGAGGTGCGACGGGTGACCGACGAATCCGACTTCCCGGCCGACAACGAGTGGATCGAGAAGGAGAAGGGCTGGCGCGCGGACGAAGAGGCGCGCCGCGCTCAGCAGTGAGATGACAGAGGCTCACGACAGCGATCCGGCCCGCCCCGCCCCCGACGAGGGCGCGCGGCGGGCCGTCGCGGCCGTGTGGCGCATCGAGTCGGCGAAGATCGTCGCCACCCTGACACGCATGGTCGGCGACTTCGGCCTCGCCGAGGATCTCGCTCAGGAGGCGCTGCTGGACGCGTTGCGCCAGTGGCCCGTCGAGGGGGTGCCGCGCAACGGAGCCGCGTGGCTGACGGCGGTGGCCAGACGCAAGGCGGTCGACGGGTGGCGTCGGCGCGAACGGCTGGACGAGCGGATGGCGGTGCTCGCCCACGACCTGGAGCGCGAGCAGCATGCGGCGACCGATGCCCCGCCGTGGGACCCGGATGCCGTCGACGACGACGTGCTCCGGCTGATCTTCATCTCCTGCCATCCCGTGCTCTCCCGCGAGGCCCAGGTCGCCCTGACCCTGCGTGTCGTGGGCGGCCTGTCGAGCGAGGAGATCGCTCGGGCCTTCCTGGTCCCGACGGCGACCGTGCAGCAGCGCATCGTGCGCGCGAAGAAGACCCTCGCTGCCGCGCACGTGCCGTTCGAGATGCCCCCTCGCGAGCAGCATGCGGAGCGGCTGGGTGCGGTCCTCGGCGTGCTCTACCTGGTCTTCAACGAGGGGCACTCGGCCAGCAGCGGACCCGACTGGATGCGCCCCGAGCTGAGTGCCGAGGCGATCAGACTCACGAGAGTGCTCGCGGCGCTGATGCCGCGAGAGCGGGATCCGCTCAGCCTGCTCGCCCTGATGGAGCTCACGGCTGCACGCTTCGCCGCGAGGGTCGACGCGAACGGGGATCCCGTGCTGCTCGCCGATCAGGATCGGCGGCGTTGGGATCGCGGCCGGATCGCGCGCGGGCGCGATGCGCTGGCACGGGCAGACGCGCGGGGCGCCGGGCGCGGTGCCTACGGGCTGCAGGCCGCGATCGCGGAATGCCACGCGGTGGCGGCCTCGATGCAGGAGACCGACTGGGACCGCATCGTCGTGCTCTACGAGGCTCTCGGCCGCATCGCGCCGTCGCCCGTGGTCGAGCTCAACCGGGCGGCGGCGGTGGCGATGGCTGTCGGTCCGGCATCCGCACTGCAGATCGTCGACGCGCTCGCGGCCTCGGGCGCACTGGCCGGGTATCACCTGCTTCCCGCGACCCGTGCCGAGCTGCTGCTGCGGCTCGGACGCCGGGAGGAGGCGCGGGGCGAGTTCGCCGTGGCGGCGTCGCTGACCGGGAACGAGCGCGAGCGCGCGCTCCTGGAGGCCAGGGCCGCGGAGCGCTGACGGGGCACGGCGCACACGAAGAACCGCCCTCGTCCACAGCAGTGCTGTCGACGAGGGCGGTTCTGTTCACCGCGTGAGACGCGATGCGGTCAGCTGCGGGCCTTGTTGCCGCGGCCGACGATCAGGCCGTAGATGAGCAGCACGATGATCGAGCCGCCGATGGCGAGGAGCCAGCTGCTGATCTCGAAGAAGCTGTCGACGCCCACACCGAAGATGGCGGAACCGATCCATCCACCGAGGAGAGCTCCGACGACACCGAGCAGAAGCGTGACGAGCCAGCCGCCACCCTGCTTACCGGGGAGGATGAGCTTTGCGATGGCGCCTGCGATCAGGCCGAGAAGAAGAAATCCGAGAAAACCCATGGTCTGCTCCTTGCTTACTGTGTAAAACCCCTGGGGTGCCGGGGGTTCGTGTGACCACTATTCCTCAGCTGAGTATTTCCCGCATCCCCTTGCGCGGAGGGGGCATCGTATGGCAAGAGGCCCGCCTTCCCTTGCGGGGAGACGGGCCTCTCGACGATCTCGCTCGGTCAGTTGTTTCCGCGCACGATCGCGATGATGCGCAGGATCTCGACATACAGCCACACGACGGTGACCATGATGCCGAAGGCCCCGAGCCAGCCGTACTTGCGGGGAGCGCCGTTGCGCACGCCCTGCTGGATCTGGTCGAAGTCGAGCACCAGGGAGTAGGCGGCCATGATGACGACGAGGACGCCGATGATGACGCCGAGCGGGATGCCCAGGATCTCGACCTTGCTGAGAAGACCGAAGGCCGCGCCCTCGCCGAGGACGCCGGTCCAGGTGAGCACGAGGTTGAGCAGCGAGAAGACCAGGTAGCCGACCATGGCGATCATGAAGATCTTCGTGGCCTTCTTCGACGCGCGGATCTTGCCGCTGGCGAAGAGTGCCAGCGTGACGCCGACGACCGAGACCGTCGCCAGAGTCGCCTGGAAGACGATGCCGGGGTACAGGACCTCGAAGAACGCCGAGATGCCACCGATGAAGAGACCCTCGAAGGCGGCGTACGCGAAGATCAGCGCGGGGCGCACCTTCTTGCGCGAGGTGAACGAGATGACCATCGCGAGGACGAATCCGACGAGGGCGCCGACGATCCACGGCAGCATGTTGGGCTGGAACTGGTCGTACGGGTTCTGCACCGGGGCGGAGAGACCGCCGAGGGTCCAGACCCAGCCGATGGCCGCGGTGACCAGCAGGATGCCGAAGAGGCCCGCGGTCTTCCAGACCGTGTCCTCGACGGACATGCGGTCGGTCTCGATCGCGCCGGCCGGGGGAGCGGCGTACATGCCCTCCAGCTGGGCGTTCGCGGCGGCATCCATCGTGCCGTGCTGGAACGAGGCGGTCTGCGCACCCTGAGCGCCCTGCGGCGCACCCGGGTAGGTCGCGACGTTGCGCGGATCCTGCTGCTGGAACGCCGGATTGTTGAAGGCGAAGTTGCTCATGGTGGGCCTCACTCCAAAGGGGTTGTAGGTCGCTTTCCTCCACGATACCCGCCCGGGCGGGTCGTGAGGGTGTCCTACGCTGAGAGCGTGCCCAGCAAATCGCCCCTCGTGATCGGGCATCGCGGTGCGCCCGGCTACCGTCCGGAACACACCCGATCCTCGTACGAGCTCGCTCTCGCGATGGGGGTGGACGCCGTGGAGCCCGACGTCATCGCGACGAAGGACGGTGTGCTCGTCGTCCGGCACGAGAACGAGATCTCGGGGACGACCGATGTCGCGGCCCACCCCGAGTTCGCCGATCGACGCACCACGAAACGCGTGGACGGACACTCGCTGACGGGCTGGTTCACCGAGGACTTCACCTGGGACGAGCTCGCGACGCTCCGCAGCCGCGAGCGGCTGCCCGAGCTGAGGGCATCCAGCGCGAGCTTCGACGGCGCGGAGCCGATCCTCCGTCTCGTCGACGTGCTCGACCTGGTGCGTGCGGGGGCGCGCGAGCACGGCCGCGACATCGGCGTCGTGCTCGAGGTGAAGCACGCCACCCACTTCGCCGGCATCGGCCTCGATCTCGCTCCGCTGATCGAACGCGATCTGCGCGCCGCCGGCTGGGCCGACGGCGGGCTCCCGCTGATCATCGAGAGCTTCGAGCAGACGGTGCTGGGGCAGCTGAGGGCGCGCGGCATCGTCGCGTCCTACATCTACCTGGTCGAGGCGGCCGGACGCCCGTACGACCTGGTCTCCGCGCTCGGCGCGCACGCCCCCGACTATCCGTCCGCGGTCACCCCGCGCGGTCTCGACGAACTCGTCGGCACGGTCGACGGCGTCAGCGTCGACAAGCGGATGCTGCTCGCTGCGGGCAGCAGCATCGTCGCCGACGCCCATGCCCGCGGACTCGAGGTCTTCACCTGGACCTGCCGGCCCGAGAACTCCTTCCTCGCGAAGAGGTTCCGGGGGCGGGGCGGCCCCGCCGCGTTCGGCGACTACGAGGCCGAGTGGGGCGTCATCGCGGGTACCGGAGTCGACGGCGTCTTCGTCGATCACCCCGATCTGGGCGTCGCGTTCTTCCGCGGGTGAAAATCGCGTTCCTCCGGCGGGACTGAGCGAGCTTCAGAGCGGGCCGAGAACGTCGGGCACGGCGCGATCCAGGTGCAGTGCGCGCAGCGGTGCCAGGATCTCGCGCTCCTCGAACCGGAAATGCGACTCCATGATCGCGCCCACGCCGTCGAGGTGCCGTTCGATCGTCTCCGTGCTCTCGCCGCCTTCGACCGCGGCGCGCAGCGCACCGAGCAGATGGGTGAGCATCGAGTGATCCTGCATGAGCGCGTCGATCACCTCACCGAGTTCGGGGTGCTCCTCGCGCAGGGCGGGGAACAGGGCGCGGTCCTCGCTCCGATGATGTCCATCGAGCGCGGAGCAGAATCCGATGCAGAAGAGGGCGAGATCCGACGCGGCGTGCGGGGCGTCGGCATCCTGGTCGAGCGCTGACCGCGTCGCCTCCAGGGCGGCGCGCAAGCGAGTGTGCGCCCGGCGGAGCTCGTCGTCCCAGGCGATCAGGCGGTCGGTATCCATCCCGGTCAGTCTAGGGCGGCCATGCCGAACGGTCAGAGGGTGCGGTCGAACGGGCCCTTGCGGGACACGATCTCCTTGCCGAGCGGCATCAGCGAGACCGGCACCATCTTGAAATCGGCGATACCCAGCGGGATGCCGATGATCGTGATGCACAGCGCGAGCCCGGAGACGATATGACCGATCGCCAGCCACCAGCCGGCGAGGATGACCCAGAGCACGTTGCCGAGGAACGAGCCGACACCCGAGGTCGGCTTGCTGACGATCTCGCGTCCGAACGGCCAGATGGCATAGCGCGCGATACGGAACGACGCGATCGCCCACGGGATCGTCACGATCGGGATGCACAGCAGGATCCCCGCGAGCATGTAGCCGAGGAAGAGGGCGAGGCCGGCGAAGATCAGCCAGATGATGTTGAGGATCGTGCGCACGTCTCGATTGTCGCATCGGGAGGCTGAGCAACCGCCTCATCACCGCAGGGTCGACAGGGCGAACGGCCACCGGCCGTTCACCATCCGTGCACCGGCGGGTCGCGCGGCCGCCATGCGGGGTCGGTGATGTGGATTCATCCCCGTCTGATCCCCACAGGAGACCCATGTCCCGCCTGCATACCGCGGCTGCGGTCACGACGGTCTGCGCCCTCAGCGCAGCCGCTCTGCTCGCCGTGCCCGTCGCCGCCACCGGAGCCGAATCCGGCATCCGCATCAACGAAGTCGAATCCAGTGGCGGCGTGCCCGGCGACTGGATCGAGTTCGTCAACACGTCCGCCGCCGTCGTCGATCTCAGCGGCTATCTCGTCAAGGACGACGGTGACGACGAGTCGTACACGTTCCCGGAGGGGACGACGGTCGCCCCCGGCGGCTACCTGGTGCTCGACGAGGTGAACGACGGTGCGGGCGACTTCACCTTCGGTCTCGGCAAGGACGACCGGGTGCGGCTCTTCGACGCGAGCACCGTGCTCGTCGATGAGACCGGGTGGACCGGACATGCCGCCCTCACCTGGGGTCTGCGCGACGCGGACGGCACGGCGGAATGGGCGGAGACGGCCGAACCGAGCAAGGGTGCGGCGAACGTGTTCGCATCGGACGATCCGGTCGGCGGCTCGATCGTCATCAACGAAGTCGATTCGCAGCCGGCGGACTGGATCGAGTTCTACAACGCGGGCGATGCTCCCCTCGACATCTCCGGGTACGAGATCCGCGACAACTCCGACGACCACCGCTGGCAGTTCCGGCCGGGCACCGAGATCGCGGCTGGTGAGTTCCTCGTCGTCGATGAGGCCTCCATCGGTCTCGTCGACGACGTCGAGACCGCGTTCCGTGATCCGATCGGCATCGGCAGCGCCGACCGCATCCGTCTCTTCGACGCCACCGAGATCCTGGTCGACGACACGCTCCCGTGGTCGGGCCACGCCGCCATCGACGGTGACGTCGCCGCTGCGACGCTCGCACGCTGTCCCGACGGTGAGGGGGCCTTCGTGCTCGCCCACTCGACTCCGGGGGCTCCGAACTCGTGCGTGA